>CAZWNR010000104.1:0-7078 GCA_964635665.1 uncultured bacterium
TCCCCCTAAATCCCCCTTAAAAAGGGGGACTTTGACTCCGGTTCCCCCCTTTTTATAGACGCTTGCGGCTTCCCGCAGGGTAGGGGGGCCAGGGGGGATCGATTCCCTGTATCGTCTACGTTAAGGACTTATGTGTACTTAGTAGGCAATGCTCCAGACGGTTTTTGGGGTTGGGTTGGAGAAAAGCTATCTACCGCATAGCGTGCAGGTGAAAGTAACCAGGCGAGGGTAGACTTCAGCGCCTTCTATCGTCACCTCTCGGTCGGGTGGGGCCGGAGGCGACTGGGCATCAGCCTGATGGGCTAAGCGCGCTTCCCACCGCAAATCTAAAAGCGACTCTTGCCCATTTTTCACAACCTGTGACGACTCTGGTAGTGAGGACAATCCATAATGCTGACGTCGTTGCACGACAGTCATTCTACGCATCACCGCCTAATAGACCAGTGCCCTAAGCCGAGGGCAATCAATCCGGTTTCCACAACAGCGATGGCCAACGCCAGAGTATTAGAGCCCTGTAGATTGTCCTTCGCGGCCAAGGCGCGTCTAGTCTGTGTTAATTACTAGTCTATGTTAATTAAAGGGGCCACCGCTAACGATGACGTTAACCACTGGAGCCAAGGCCCATTGATGACGGCGGCTAGGGTGTTTCTTGCGAATTCCAGGTGGGGAAGGCCAGGATACGGATTTTGCCTTTGTGGGGAAGTTCCCCTTGGTCGCAGGCTAGGGCTCCACCGTTGAGCCCTAGGTGTCGCGTCAGAACAGTGCGAGCCTCCGCCATGTCAGCTACCCTGAGATTGAGTACGTACAGGTAGTCCCCATGGTGGTCTTGCACTAGGTCGGGGGTTTCCCAAATACGGAGCTTAAGTCCGCCGGGCTCCGATGTAATTTTGTAGTAAAGCAGATGATCTGTCGCTAGGGCATACATGGTGGTTTCACCTAGGAAAGGGTGTTTTAAAGCGCTGGCTCGTCACCCTGGAACGCGGTCGCCGCCTTAGAATACCCATATCTCTATAAAGATTTTAAGCGACAGCCCTAAAGTTCTGGTTATTTTTCGATAAGTTTCATGACGGGCTAGCTGAGCTTTTGCTGAATAGAAGCCGTCCTTGGTGAAACGTAAAATAGGGGCGGCGTTGGACGCCGCCCCTGGAGTGCGATCAGATTGAATAGGCTAGCTTTAGCCGAAGGGTTTAACGGCTGCCAGACGTGCGGCCCCCCTCGTCATTGCTGCCGCCGTGGGGTTGAGAACGACCCGGATCGCAGCCCTCAGCACCGTTGCCAATGCCTTGATTGCAGCTTTGGCGGCGATCATCATCATCATCATCATCATCATCATCATCGTCGTCATCGTCATCATCGTCGTCGTCGTCATCGCCGCGATCATCCCCAACGGTGGTGGTGTTCGTTTCAGTGGTGGTGGTCGTAGTGGTGGTGGTGACGGTTGTGAGGCCCGTGAGACCCGTGATGTTGATGGCGTTGGCGATGTAGGCCGACTCCACTTTTTCGACCTTGCCCAGGTAGGCCATGGCCTGATAGACAAAGCTACAGGCTTCAGCACGAGACACGGTGCTGGACAGGTTGAGGGTGGTGACGGTGGGGTAGTTCACCAAAACGCCCCGTTCTACCAGGGCGGCGATGATCACCCGATATTCGCTGGGAATTTGGTTGGCGTCGCTAAACACGCTCAGAATGGCATCGACGGAACGCCCTTGGCTTACCTGGGTAATGCCCATGCCCCTGGCCAGCATCACCAGCATATCCAGGCGGGTCATGCTGGCGTCGGGGTTGAAGGTGTCATCATCGAGGTCTAAAAAGCCCATGGAGTAGGCTTTTTGGACGGATTCGTAGGCCCAGTACTCGCGGGAGAGGTTGCGAATAGTGACGGTTTGACGAACGGTGGGTTGGTCGAAGGCCTGGGCAATCATGGCCGCATATTGGGCCTTTGTGAGGTTATTGGTGGGCAGGAAGTAGCCGCCTGGAAAGCCGCTTACTACCTGAATGGCCGACAGGCGATAAATAAAATCGCTGGCCCAACTGGTGGTGGCAATGTCGGTAAATTGGGTTTGCGTTACCGTGGTGGTGGTGCGTTGGTAGATGACTTGGCCGCCATTATCGTCATCGTCATCGTCGTCATCATCATCATCGTCGTCGTCATCCTTGGTGGAAGCGCCATCCAGAGCTTGCTCCAACAATCCAGCATCCTTCAGCCAGTTGAAGTCTTGAATGGGGCCACGGCTGGCTTCAGCGGCTAGGGCTACCGAGGACGCACCGCCTAAGGTGAGGGCGGTAAACACTAGGGACAGCGGGGCTAGGCGTAGGGTCTTGGCCCAAGTACGGTCAGTCATGATCAATCGTTCTCCTCTAGGGTGTGAGAAAGGCAATCGTGGAGTGGTAGAGCACGATGTCTTTGGTCAACCTGTCTTTCTGCCCTGACGGAGGAGGGAACCTATAGTTGCTAAATGCCCAAAAACTTATAAATTCCCCATAAAAACGGATCTATTGGTAAAAATTTTGCGTTTATGCTGAAAAATGGGAACTTCCTGGCCTGAGTGACGCTCTTAACCTAGTTAAGACCATGAACCTAGGAGGCTAGGGCCGCTGCGAGGGCTGTGGTCTGTTGGCGCAGCCCCTCAAGCGTGGCTAGGGCCTGGCCCTGGGTGAGCAGGTCGTAAGCCAAGGTCAATCCGGCTTCTAGGGACTCCGTAGCGCCGCCCTGCCACAGGTAAAAGCCCGCATTCCACTGGGCGGTTTTGAAGAGCTCTGAGGGTTGCCCCGCCAATACCGCAAGCAGCGCTTCACCAAGGCTAGCCTCATCTTCTAGGGGGACGTCTTCACCCTCAAAGCCATAGTCCCGGGGGGGCAGCAGCAGGCGTTCCAGGGGGTCGCCGGGGGCGTGGTTACCCAGGTGAATGCCGACGATGGCGGTGCGACTACGGGCCAGATCACAACTTCCCTCCAAACCTTTGACGGCCATCCACTCGGCCTGTCCGCGCAGGGCAAAGGTGGCCTGGGCTAGGGCTTCGGTGGGGGGATGCACAAACCCCAACACGAGGCGGTGGGGGCCAGCGTAGGGCGACCACATCAGTTCTACGGTGGCGAAGGGGGGGCGTTTGCCAATTTGCTCTCGGTAGGGCACAAGGGCCTGGGCCTGGGGAAAATGCTGAGGCAGGTAGACAAACCCCAGCCCGGTGTGGTTCATCAGTGTGTGACTTTGGGCCAGAGAGAGGTGGGCCAAGTTCACCCCCAACTGCGCCCACAATTCCACCAGGGGAATCCCTTCCTTGGTGGGCATTCGGTTGCCGCCATGCAGAACCACGGGCACCCCCGCTGCCAGCAGCACTAGGGCGGTAATGGGCGTCACCGGGGCGGTGCGGGAACGGCCATCGTAGGGACAGCTGAACACCAGGGCTTGGCGTCCATTGGCAATTGCGGGGAGGATTGGCCCCAGGGCGGTGTAGGCATCAAGGGTGCCCGCCAGTTCTTCGGGGGTGGGGCGTTTGATCCGGTGGGCAATCATAAAGGCCCCAATTTGGGCGGGGGTGGCGGTTTGGGTCAGCATCATGCGGGTGGCGGCTTCAGCCTCTTCCCGGGTCAGGGATTTTGAGGTGTGGCTACCGCTGCCCACCTTTTTGAGTAACTCCCGAAAGTCCTGGCTCATCCTGTCCCCCTCGTCATTCTGCCCTAGGTCGTTTTTATCCTACCGAGTTCATGGCCTGGGAAGTAGCTGACTCCACCTGTTTAACCGATTTCAACACCGTGGCCGAAACCCCCTGCACCAGATCATAGAACCGTCGAATGGGGGGAATATTAAGCCGATCTCGCGTGGTCACCAACACAACCGAGCGGGTTAAGGTGGGATCCTCCGTGGGCCGTACCGCCAGAGTGGGGTCGGTATAGCATTCCACTAGGGCCGACTGGGGCAGCAGGGCGATGAAGTTTCCCTGGCGAATCACCCCCCGAAAGGCGTCTAGGGTATTGAGTTCCAGAGCCGCTTTTAGGCTTTCCCCACGGTTTTGAAACTGCTCTTGCACTAAGCGCTGCATCCCGTAACCATCTTTAAAGATCACCTGGGGAAAGCGAGACAGCGTTTCCCAGGAAATCTTAGGCTGGCTGACTAAGGGATGATCCGCCGCCATCAGCACCTCCACGGCTTCTTCAAAGAGGGGCGTGACTACCATTTCCGATTGAGCGATTAAACGCGGATTGTGCATCACCACGGCTACATCCACCAGGCCATCCCGAAGCACCTTGAGGGAACGGTCGCTGCCCAGGGCCGTCACCCGCAACTGCACCTGGGGATACTCCTCGCAAAATCGTTGCAACACCGGGGGCAAGAGTGTAGAACACACCGATTGAATCGCCGCCACGCAGAGTTCCGGCTGTTTCCCAGCCATCAGGTCGGCAATGTCTCGCGAGACCTGTGTCCAGTCTTGGTCAATGCGGCGGGCCTTAGGCAACAACCGTTCTCCCGCCACCGTGAGCTTAGCCTGAGCCCCGCGATGGAAAAGGGGGGCATCCAGCTCGGTTTCCAACGCCTGTACCTGGCGGCTGATGGTGGACTGGGTGACCCGGCATTGGTGCGCGGCCGCCTGAAAACTGCCTGTATCCGCCACTGCCAAAAATGCTTGAATTTGCTCGATCCGCATTAACCCGCCGCCCAGGTGAGAAGTGACACAGTCGCCCCAGGTCTCCCTAGAACGAACTGTTGTTACCCTTTCCTAACAGATCACCTTTCCCTAATTCGTATCAACGGTAGCCGAAACGCTGCTGCCATTCCTTGGGGATGGTTCGTTTGAGCTTGGACTTCTAGTCCAAGGCTCAAAGCAGAAATCCTCTGAAGAGGATTGTCGAGGGAAGAGGAGGCGTTGCTGAATCACGGTATGACTGCACGAAAATTTGAAAATTTGAACGAGATTCCCCTATCTAGAACGGTCAGTTCATACCCTGATCCTGCAATGCCGCAGAGGATTGTCGGGGTTTCTCGTCTGCTTCAGCAGACTTCTGCGATCCGCCAGGGAGTTCACTCCCTGGCGGTTAATTAACCCGTCGCCCATCACGGCAGAGGAAAATTCTATGGACGAGGCTTGAGCCTCGCAGATAGCACCTAGGCCAAGCCTAGGCATGAGGATACGCAGTCTTGACTTCGCTGATATCGCTGTTTTAGCAGCTATCGGCTATATTGATTGCGCCTGTCTGCTGTTCAGATCCCCCCTGTGCCAATGCCCCTGATAGTTGCGTTTTTGGTGGCGCTGCTGCCGATTGTGACGGTGTTTTTGCTGTTGGTGGTGGCCCGTCGCCCTGCGGATCAAGCCATGCCCGGTGCCCTGGCGGTGACGCTGCTGGCGGCGGGTATCGTGTGGCAAGTGCCCTTGGCCTACCTGGGCGCATCCCTAGTGCAGGGGGTGGTGATTGCCCTGGAAATTCTCTACATCGTGTTTGGGGCGGTGCTGCTGCTGAACGTGCTGCAAGTCTCCGGTGCCCTCAGCGTGATTCGTCAGAGTTTGCTGGAGCTATCGCAGGATCGGCGGGTGCAGGTGATCATCATTGCCTGGTTGTTTGGCGGCTTTATTGAAGGGGCTTCTGGCTTTGGCACCCCGGCGGTGATTGGCGTACCGCTGCTGGTGGCGGTGGGCTTTCCGGCCATGGCGGCGGTGATGGCGGCGCTGATTATCCAAAGCACCCCTTCTACCTTTGGGGCGGTGGGCACGCCGCTGGTGTTTGGCATGGCGGCGGGGCTGGGCGGATCTCCGGCGGTGAATGCCAATCTCGCCAGTCAGGGGCTTACCCTCGGCCAAGCCATTACCCTGGTAGGCGTTCGGGCCGGGATCATTCACGCCATCATCGGCACCTTCATCCCGCTGCTGCTGGTGGTCACCCTCACCCGCCTGTTTGGCGATCCAGACACCAAACCCGCCGACCCCTACCTATGGAAGTTCTCGCTGCTAGGGGGGCTGGCCTTCACCGTGCCTTACCTGCTGACTGCCCTGTTTATTGGCCCGGAATTTCCAACCATGGTGGGCGGGCTGGTGGGGTTACTGATCACCGTGACCGTTGTCCGTCAAGGCTGGTTGCAGCCTGAGGAACCCTGGGATTTCCCGCCCTCCGATACCTGGCCCGCCGCCTGGGTGGGCAGTGCTGCCCCCACCTTAGCCAAGCCCCCCGCCTCCATGACGGTGCTGAGAGCGTGGTTGCCCTACGTGCTGCTGGGGGCGATCTTGGTTCTATCTCGGCTGAACGCCCTGCCCCTGAAAGCCGCCTTGCAAAGCGCCAAACTCACCTGGCCCAGCATTTTTGGCACCACCATCGCCATCAGCACCACGCCGCTGTATCTGCCGCCCACCCTGTTCCTAGTCGTCATTGGGATGACCTGGGCGCTATACCGGGTGCCAAAAAAGGCCATGGGGCAGGCGGTGGGCCAAACCTGGCCACTGCTGCAAAAAACGGCCCTCGCCTTGGGGGCGGCGGTGCTGATGGCGCGGGTGTTCATCAACACCGACACCAACGGGGCCGGACTCAGCAGTATGCCCCTCACCCTGGCCGACGGCATTTCTGGGCTGGCGGGGCAAACCTGGCCCCTGTTTGCGGCCATCATCGGCATGGTGGGAGCCTTTGTGGCCGGTAGCGTTACCGTTAGCAATATGATGTTTTCCCTGTTTCAGTTCGGGGTGGCGGATAGCATCGGCAAAGCCCCCGACTGGATTTTGGCCTTGCAAACCGTGGGGGCCTCGGCGGGGAATGTGATCTGCGTATCCAACGTCGTCGCCGCCGCCGCTACCGTGGGCCTGCTGGGCCGAGAGGGCATCCTGATTCGCCAACTGCTGCCCGTGGTGGTGTATTACCTGGCTCTGGCGGGGGTGATCGGCCTAATGGCCACGCTTTGACAAAGACAAAAGACAAGGTTAAATCAAGTCGCTGCGCTTGATGGGGCCATAGTCAGGCATCAGGCAACCTCATTCATAACAGGATTGATATCGATGCCGTCGAGGATGGGTAAGGTATGTCCCAAGCGCAATCCTAAAATCAGCTATTCCTCCAAGGCACTTTGTAAGTCTTCGCGACAGCCCTCTAAGGTGATTGCGTT
>CAZWNR010000104.1:7178-10183 GCA_964635665.1 uncultured bacterium
ATTCCTCCAAGGCACTTTGTAAGTCTTCGCGACAGCCCTCTAAGGTGATTGCGTTGCCCATACCCCCTAGACAGGCAGGTATCTCTCCAGAGAAGGTGCCATCGTCTAGCAATTCATAAACCGCTTGCTGCATGGCCGTTTGAATGTACCGCGTTAGCATCGATGATCCCCCTTTGACCATAGGTTGATCATAGTCCATCGTCTGCGGCAATAGCCCACACTGAGACCGCTGTTATCGGTTGTTCAAAAGGATGCAGACTTTGGCTGCCGTGTTCCTTCGGAAGCCGCTACAAAGGAGTAAATTAAGGATAAGGCATGGCTCCATAGCGGGTCTTAATTGCCTTCTATCCCCGACCTTTTCCATCGTTTCTCTACTGCTTAAGGCTCCCATTCCCCATGCCCAACGCCCATCGCATCGCCCAAATCGAACTGTTCCAAGACAACAACAACGGCTATAAATCCTTTGAAATGCCGGGGGCCAAACCCCACTATAATCCTGACCGTCCGGGGCAGGTAGAGCATATTGCTTTGGATATCAGCCTCGATTTGGACAGCAAAATCTGCGAGGGCACCTGCAAACTGCGCATCAACCCGGTGCGGGATGGCGTAGAAAGCCTGACCCTGGATGCGGTGAATCAGCAGATTGAATCGGTGAAAGTCGGCAGCGCCAAACAAGCCTTTGACTACGATGGTGAACGGCTCCACATTCACCTGAAAAAGCCCACGGTGGCGGGGGAAAGCTTTACGCTCACCATTGCCTATCGCCTGGTGCAGCCAGAGCGCGGCATCTACTTCGTTGGCCCCGACCAGCACTACCCCGACAAACCCGCCCAGGTGTGGACCCAGGGCGAAGATGAGGATTCCCGCTACTGGTTCCCCTGTTTTGACTATCCGGGGATGTTGTCTACCTCGGAAATTCGGGTGCGGGTTCCGGCGCAGTACCAGGTGGTGTCTAATGGCGAGCTAATTGATACCCAGGAAGAGGGCGATTATAAGGTCTTCCACTGGCACCAAAAGCAAGTCCATCCCACCTATTTAATGGCCCTGGCGGTGGGCGAATTTGATGTGATTCAAGATCAGTGGCAGGATATCCCCGTCACCTACTACGTGGAAAAGGGCCGTAGGGATCAGGGCCAGATCACCATGGGCAAAACCCCTCGGATGATCGAATTCTTGAGCGAAAAGTACGGCTATAAATATGCTTTTCCGAAGTACGCCCAGGTCTGCGCTGCCGACTTTATCTTTGGCGGCATGGAAAATACCTCGGTGACCATCCTCACCGACCGCTGCCTGCTGGACGAACGCGCCGCCCTGGATAACCGCAATTCCGAATCCCTGGTTGTCCACGAACTGGCCCACCAGTGGTTTGGCGACCTACTGGTGATCAACCACTGGAGCCACGCCTGGGTGAAAGAAGGCATGGCCACCTATTCCGAAGTGATGTGGACGGAGCAGGAGTACGGCCCCGACGAAGCCGCCTACTACCGCCTCGGCGAGGCCCGCAGCTACCTGAACGAAGACAAAACCCGCTACCGTCGCCCCATGGTGACCCACGTTTACCGGGAAGCCATCGAACTCTACGACCGCCACATCTACGAAAAAGGGGCCTGCGTCTACCACATGATCCGCGCCGAGCTGGGCGACCCCCTGTTCTGGAAGGCGATCCAGACCTTTGTCAACCGCCACGCCCACAGCACCGTGGAAACCATCGACCTACTACGGGCCATCGACCAAGCCACCGGACGCAACCTGCGGCCCCTGTTCGACCAGTACGTGCTGCGCGGCGGCCACCCCGACTACAAAGTCGCCTATGGCTGGGACGGCGACAGCAAGCTGGCCAAACTCACCATCACCCAAACCCAGGCCAAGGATGGCGACACCAGCAGCACCAGCGGCCTGTTTGACCTGCGGATTCCCATTGGCTTTGGCTTTGTCAGCCAGGGCAAAACCCACAAGGTCGAGGTCAAACCCTTCACCGTGCGCCTCCACGAACGGGAGCAGGCCCTCTTCTTCCCCCTCGACAAAAAGCCCGATTTCATCAGCTTTGATGTGGGCAACCACACCCTCAAAACCGTGGAGCTAGAGTATCCCCTCCCCGAACTCAAGGCCCAACTGAACTACGACCCCGACCCCCTCTCCCGCATCGAAGCCGCCATCGCCCTGGCCAAAAAGGGCAACCTAGAGGCCGTCACCGCCCTCGCCACCGCCCTCACCGAGGAACCCTTCTGGGGGGTGCGGGCCGAAGTGGCGGAACAACTCGGTTCCATCAAGCTCGATCAGGCCGCCGAAGCGCTGCTCAAGGGCCTCAAAGATCCCGAAGCCCGCGTCCGCCGTGCCGTCGTCCGCGCCCTAGGCGACATCAAAACCGCCGACAGCTACAAAGCCCTCAAAGCCATTGCCGAAAAGGGCGATGCCAGCTACTACGTGGAGGCCACCGCCATCCATGGCCTCGGTGCGGTGGGAGCCGCCGACCTAGACGGCAAACCCAAGGAGAAAAAGACTCTCAAACTGCTGGAAAGCATCCTCAAAGAACGCCAAGGCTGGAATGAAACCGTGCGCTCTGGGGCCATCACCGCCCTCAGCCAGTTCAAATCCTCCGAAGAAGCCCTCGACCTAGTGCTGAAATACACCGAACTCGGCACCCCCCAAGCTCTGCGTCTCTACGCCATTCGCGCCCTCGGCCCCATCTCTAAGGGCCAAACTAAACCCACCATCGAACGCATCCTCGACCGCCTAGAACCCATCGCCAGCGAAACCTTTTTCCTCACCCAGGTTTCCGCCGTGGCCGCCCTAGAAGGGGTGGAAAGCCCCCGCGCCATCCGCATTCTGCAAAACCTGGCAGAACATACCCCCGATGGCCGAGTCCGCCGCCGCGCCCAGGAAGCGGTGCAAAAGGTGCAAAAGGCGATTGGCAAAGACAAAGCTGTGGAACAACTGCGCCAGGAGGTAGATGATCTGAAGAAGGCGAATCAGGAAATGAAGAGTCGGCTGGAGACGTTGGAGGC
>CAZWNR010000105.1:0-9982 GCA_964635665.1 uncultured bacterium
GATGGCCCTGGCGGTGGTATTGGTGGGCACCCTGCTGGCGGCGGCGACGGGGGTAGTGGCGGCCACGGTAATTTTGATGGGGCTGCTATCCCTGCCGATCATGCTGCGCTACGGCTACGACAAACAACTGGCGGCGGGCACCATTGTGGCGGCGGGCACCCTAGCCCAGCTCATTCCTCCTAGTCTGGTGCTGGTGGTGCTGAGCGACCAGATTGGGGTATCCGTAGGCGATCTGTTTCTGGGTGCCCTCATTCCGGGGCTGATTCTGGCCGCCTCCTACGCGGTCTACGTGCTGGCGGTGGCCTTCCTCAAACCCCACACCGCCCCCGCCCTGCCCCTAGAGATGCGCCAAATAGAGGGGCGCGATCTGTTTCTGCGCACCCTAAGGGCCGTTGTGCCGCCGATTGGGTTGATCGTGCTGGTGCTGGGCAGCATTTTCTTTGGCCTGGCCACCCCCACCGAGGCGGGAGCCGTGGGAGCCGTAGGGGCCTGCGCCCTGGCGGCCCTCAATGGTCGGCTCAATGCCAAGCTGCTCACCGATGCCGCCCATGCCACCGCCCTAGTGACCGGGGTAGTGATGATCATTCTGATTTGCTCGTCCTTCTTTGGGCTGGTGTTTGATGCCCTGGGCGGTAAAACCCTGATTACCAACCTGCTGGTCAATCTCCCCGGCGGCTACCTCAGCTTCATGGTGGTGGCCAACCTCACCATTTTCCTGCTGGGGGTATTTTTAGAATTCATCGAAATTTGCTTCATCGCCCTGCCCCTGCTGGTGCCCGCCGCCCAAGCCCTAGGGTTGGATATGGTGTGGTTTGGGGTGGTGATGGCTCTGAATCTACAAACCGCTTTTATCTCGCCCCCAGTGGGTTTTTCTTTGTTTTACCTGCAAAGCGTTGCACCAGAGGAAATCTCCACCGAAGATATCCATCGCAGCGCCCTGCCCTTTATGGCCATTCAGGTGGCGGTACTGCTGTTGGTGATTTTTGTGCCCCAAACCGTGAGTTGGTTGGTGAATCAGGCGTGGCAGTAGGGGCAAACTAGGACAGCTTGCGAATTTCAAAGGAAATAGAGTCTGTCTTTGCGTTGGCTCTGCGACGACCTTTCGTTTTGGGCTTCGCCTCCGGCGAAGCGATCCCTGGGCTGGCCTGGGTTGTTGCTGGTGTCTGGGGGCTGGCCTTAGCGTCCGCCGAGGTTGGCGTAGGGGGAGAGGGCAAGGGCGGAGCCGCTGTATCCGGTGGCAGGCTAGCGGATGGTGGCTTGGCGAGGGTGCGGTTGGATCCTAAACCCAGGGCATCGGCGTTAGAGAGCAGCGCCAAGCCAACCCCGGCCAGCACCGTTAGGGGATGCCAGGGGGACGTGAATCCTAGATCGGGCCAGCCGCCCAAGCCTTGCAGCCCCTCAACGGCAGCGAAGATCAGCACAAAACAGAGCAGCCAAAGTTTCATGACTTAGTCGGTCTTAGCGGGACATCGGGAACCAGGGGCCAACCGAACAGCAGGGATCGAGTGGGGTACCCCGTCACTGGACAGGTCTACCCAAACGGGTGTTCTACTTTGGGCCGCTTTGATTATGCCACTCCTCGCCCTAGATGGTGGTGTCTTGGTCATGGGTTTTGAAGGTTAGGGATGCTAAGACGTTAGGGATTCTAAATCGAGGGATGGTGAGGGGGCCAACTCATGGAACGATTGAAAGATGCCATGGGTTAATTAAGGCTATGACCGTATCACGAACCATTTGCCTCGGTTTTTTAGTGTTTATTCTAGGGGGAGCGCTGCTGCTCCTGCTGCCCTGGGCTAATGCTAGCGGGGGCTGGGGTAATCCCCTGGTGGCCCTCTTCACCTCCACCTCCGCCGTGTGCGTAACGGGGCTGATTGTGGTGGATACCGGCACCTATTTTTCGCCCCTGGGGCAGGCCATCATTCTGGCGCTGATTCAGGTGGGGGGGCTGGGCTATATGACCGCCAACACCTTCCTCATCCTGCTGCTAGGGCGCAGGCTGAAGCTTAAGGATCGAGTCGCCATTCAGCAGTCGATGGACAGCAACGAATTGGCGGGGGGTAGCTCGGTCATCGTCTCCATCATTGCCACCACCCTTGTGATTGAACTGACGGGGATGTTCGTTCTCTATCCCACCTTTCAGCGCGACTTTGGGGCTGGCTTTGGCCTCTGGCTGTCTATTTTCCATAGCGTCAGCGCCTTTAATAATGCGGGATTTAGCCTCTTTGCCGACAGCATTGTGGGCTATGCCCTCAATCCCTGGGTAAACTTCGCTATCACAGGTCTAGTCATTTTGGGCGGCATTGGCTACCAGGTGATTATGGAACTGTTTCTATGGGCGCGACAGCAAGTCCAGGGTGATAAACGACGCACCACCTTTTCCCTGAATTTCAAAATTGCCATCAGCACCACCCTGGCGCTGCTGGTGGTGGGCACCGTGGCCTTTTTCATCATCGAGTTCAATAACCCTGCCACCCTAGGTGGACAATCCCCCCATCACAAGCTAGTGATAGCCTGGTTTCAGTCGGTGATTGCCCGCACCGCTGGCTTTAATAGCATCGACATTGGAGCCATGGGCGAGGCTTCTCTGTTCATTATGATTGCCCTGATGTTTGTGGGGGCTAGTCCGGGCAGTACGGGCGGCGGCATTAAAACCACGACCCTACGCATTTTGCTGGCCTGCACCCGCATGGTGCTCCAGGGCAAGGAGGACGTGCTGATCTATCGTCGGCAAATTCCCCCTAGCCGGGTGTTGAAGGCGATTGCGGTGGTGATGGGGTCGGGGTTGCTGGTGCTGTCGGCCACTACCCTGGTTTCCCTCGACAACCCCACGATGAGCTTTATTGACGTGCTGTTTGAATCGGTCTCGGCCTTTGCCACCGTGGGCCTCAGTACGGGTATTACGGCGGATCTGTCTGACCTCGGAAAATACGCCATCATTATCACGATGTACCTCGGTCGGGTGGGCATACTGTTATTTATGGCCGCCCTCCTGGGCGATCCTAAACCCACCGCCATCCAGTATCCCGAAGAAGATCTGCTGGTTGGCTAATACCCCATCCCCATGGCCAACACCCGCTTCCCAAACCCGACAAACGGTAGGGGCGAGGGGGTCTCACCGGCCTCAACCGGGGATCAGCCATCCTAACTGAGGATCCGTTCAGCCCTCAGGGCAGCCCCTTAGCCCCGGCCTAACGTTTTCTGCCCAGCACCTACCAACCGCTGTTGCCCTAACCTTGACCTAGCCTGTTTTGTTTCTGTCCCTATCCATGACGGTTTCCTCCTCCCTGCGCCCTGTCCTCAAGACCGAACTCCTGACCCGCATTCACCATCTGGATCTGGCGGAGGCCCTGCTGCCCTCCAGCCACCCCGACATTGATCAACTGATCCACGACCTAGAGGCGATCACGCCCATTGCCCAGCCCCTCCAGCCCGACCATTGGCCCACCCTGCTGGGCACCTGGGATTTGATCTACGCCTCCCAGGGCACCGTGGTTACCCGTCGCCTTCCGACCCTGTGGCCCGTGGGCATTCGGCGGGTGTGGCAGCGGTTGGCCCAGTCCACCCAATCCAGTGCCCCGATTGCTGCCGAAAATGGAGCGGTGGTGAGTCTTCCCCTGGTGGGCGAACTAACGGCCATTGCCCAAGGGCTTTGGCGACCCTACGAAGAAGCCGAAAGCGCCAGCGTCAGCTTTGGGGCCTTTAGCCTACAACCCACGCGGCTGCTGGGGGTGGCGGGGTTACATCTGCCCAAGCTCACCCTGCCCGTGTTTGAGGCCCTGCGCCGCGAGGCTCTGTGGATTACCTCTTACCTCGATGACGATCTTCGGGTGGGGCGTGGTGTCACGGGAAACCTATTTGTGTTTCAGCGCACTCCGGCAGAACGTCCAGAACGCCCTGCCTGGGCCAAGAAAACAGCCTAGACCAAGGGAAAATATGGCGTAGAAGCCCGGTTTCTATCGCATCCCCAGAACCACACGCATCCCCATGGCGGAACTGGTGGAGAAGCGGACTGGTCGATGCCCCTCTTAGGCCAGCGGGTTAGACCGTCTTGACGCGCTTGCCCTGGGTGGAGGGGATGGAGTTTTTGCTGCGTAGGGTTACGTTCACCCCATCGTTAGACTGCTCTACCACCAGCAGCGGGGTGGGTTTGGCCTTTTGATCCCAGTGCATGTAGGCCAGGCGACCTTGGATAGTGGGCTGCCAGTGGCAATCGTCCGACTGGGGGCTCATGAAGTTTTCGATGCAGGCAATCAACTGCTCAATGGTAGCCGAGGTGGCCTGGGTGGGCAGTTTCGCCAGCTTGATTTGAATGCGAAACAGCACCCGCTTACGGGCGGCGGGGTTGTCGCTGAGGTTGTACTCGACATCAAAGATTTCATCGACCACGCGGGCTTTAGCGGCTACCCCCACCAGCCCAATTTCTGCCTGCTGGGGCCGTAGGGCCACGGTAATTTTTTGCTTCACCTTCACCTTTAACTGGTTCACAATGGCCGAGTGGAAGCCGTCTTCCTCCATCCGCATCCGCAGATAGTCGAGGTTGCACTCGCGGGAGTGGACGAGGTCGGGGTTGCGCTCCATGCGGGTGATGGTCTCTAGGGCCATCTTGACCTTCTTTTGCAACTCCTGGTTTTTGTAGGTTTGGAACTTGAGCTGCTTCACCAATTGCTTGGTCTTGAGGTGAGAGACAACGCCTAGGGCGATTAGCAGAACCCCTAAGCCTCCAGTAGCCAACATCCACGGATTTTCGAGGATCTGCGGGGATTTGCCAGGGGCAGGAGCCTGAGCAACCGAGGTATATAGAACAACTGAGGAGGTAGTCATCGCAGGTTTGCCGCAAAGGGTTTTCTTAGACTTACGCTTAGGTTGCCCTGATTTCTCCTGAAGGCATCTACGTTCTACACATTTAGTCGTAATTTTGCGATGCCTTAGCATTTCCTTCATTGAGCTATTACGGCTCTCGGATTAGTGATCTTTGCAGGCGAATTCAGTAGGTTTACTGAGAAAGGTTAGCTTAAAATCCTTGATTTTGGCAGAGATTTTCTAGGTCGGGGCTCTTCAAACCTAAAAAACTCTGGATAACGGTATTTACGCTCATAAAAGTTCTTATATTCCCTTGGTGAAATAACCTAGGATCACAGTGAGCTCATCACCTTCAGGTCAACCTCTACGATGATAGGTAAAGCGCCATGACCCATAGGGCGACATCCTGCGAATCTTGCACGAGAAGCCACGAAGGCGATGGGTGCAGCCTCATTCCTCAGGTCTGTCAGTCATGGAGTTACCTGGTTGATACCATTGCCCTACGCATCCGCCGATCCCTGGCGCTGCCTGAACTGCTGCAAGGTAGTGTTGATGAGGTGCAGCACCTGCTGCGGTGTGATCGGGTCTTAATCTATGGCGTTGATGCCCATTGGAGCGGTCGGGTGGTGGCTGAGGCCGTCTCTGATCCCCAGTGGAGTGTGGTGGATCGCATTATCCACGATGCTTGTTTTGAATCTAGCTGGCGCGAATCGTACCGGGAAAGGCGCTACTTTGCCGTTGAGGACATCGCCACCGCCAACCTTACCCCCTGCCATACCGAGTTTCTGACCAGTTTTCAGGTGCGGGCCAATTTGGTGATTCCTATTTTGCAAGAAGATACCCTCTGGGGGTTGCTGATTGCTCACCATTGTCGGGCTCCTCGGAGATGGCAGGCCATTGAAATTGAGGGTCTACAACACCTGGCGCTGGAAGTAGGAATTGCCATTTACCAGGCTACGTTGCTAGAGCAACTCCAGATGGCTAAACGCACCCTAGAAGGGGAGGTGGCTACGCGTATTCGGGAGTTAGAGCAGGCTAATCAAGCCCTACAAACGGCCAATCAAAAGCTGGTGGAGGAAATTCGAGAGCGCCGCAGGGTGGAGGGGGAGCATCTGCAAGCCCAAACCCAACTGCAACAGCTCAGCGCTATTGTGGCCTCGTCCCAAGATGCCATCATCGGCAAAACGCTCACGGGCTTCGTCACAAGCTGGAACAAAGCCGCCGAAGATATTTTTGGCTACACCGCCGATGAGATCATTGGCCAGTCCATTACCACTATCATTCCTCCCGAACATCAGGATGAAGCGGTCGAGGCCTTGCAACACATTCGCCAAGGACAACGCATAGCAACCTACGAAACTCAACGCCTACACAAAAATGGGCAACGGGTGGATGTCTCCCTTACTGTTTCTCCCATTTATGACGAAAACGATACCATCATCGGGGCATCAAAAATTGCCCGCGACATTACTGCTCAAAAGCACGAAGAACGTTTGCGCCAAGCAGCTGAACTGGCTCTGCGAGATAGTCAGCAGCAGTTTGAGTCCTTCATGCACTATGTTTCAGCCCTCACTTGGATCACCGATCTTGATGGCGTGGTTCGCTATGCCAATTCCCGCTGGCTAGATTTTATGGGGCAGACCGCTGAATCGGCATTGGGGCAGCCCATTGAAGTCCTATTTACTCCAGAAGTGGCGCAGGAGCTGCGTTGTAGTAATCAGCAGGTAATTGAGACTAATACGATGCTTGAGACCATTGAATCTGCCCCCGCCCAAGATGGGGAGATTCATCGGTTTTTAATTTGCAAATTCCCTATCTACCAAAATCAGAACATTACCGCTGTGGGTGGCCTTGGGATTGATATTACAGAACGTACCAAAGCTGAAGCGGCCCTAAAAAATAGCGAAACACGATGGCAGTTTGCCCTGGAGGGAGCTGGTGACGGCCTATGGGATTGGGATATTGAATCCAACAAAGTCTTCTTCTCGCGGCAATGGAAAGCCATGCTGGGGTATGACGATCACGAAATTAGCAATGGTTTAGATGAATGGGATAGCCGCCTCCATCCCGATGATAAGGCCCAGTGCTATATTGACTTAGAACGACATCTCAAGGGCGAAACTGAAATCTGTCAGAGTGAGTTTCGCCTATGTTGTAAAGGTGGACACTATAAGTGGATTCTGGCCCGTGGCAAGGTGCTAGAGTGGGATCACAAGGGCTACCCCAAGCGGATGATTGGTACCCATACGGATATCAGTGAACGTAAAGCCTTTGAGGTCAAGCTGCAGAAAAGTGAAGCCACCAAACGATCCATTTTGATGGCGATTCCGGATTTATTGTTGCGGGTAAGTCGGGATGGAACCTGCTATGATTGCCTGCTGCCCCAGGAGCCTCACTGCGGCGATCTACTGCCCGTTAAACGGCACTTGTCTGAGATTCTGACTGCCGATTTGCTAACTCGACAACTGAGGGCTATTGAAACAGCTTTGCGAGAAAACCAACCCCAAACCTATGAACACCAGATTCATAAAAATGGTCGTCTCTGCTACGAAGAAATTCGCATTGTGCCCTCTGGGTCTGATGAATGCTTGTTAATTGTGCGTGATATTACAGAGAGCAAACAGGCTGAAGTAGCTCTACAGCAGAGTGAGGCTACGAATCGAGCCTTAATTCAAGCTATTCCTGATTTTTTGGTACGGATGCGACAGGATGGCCAGCAGCTAGAGATCATAAATGTAGGTAGCGTGAACTGCCTATGCCCAGAGGATTTAATCGTTGCGAAGCACAATATCCTTGAAATTATGCCCGTTGATATTGCCCAGGAGCGTATTGGCTTGGCCCAGGTGTCCATTGCAACGGGGCAAGTACAAAGTCAAGAATATTGCTTTACTCAGGAGGGCAAGACTTACTATGAAGAGGCTCGTATTTCCAGGATTTCAGACGATGAAGTATTGGTGATAGTAAGAGATATTACTAGTCAAAAAGAGGCTGAGGCTCGACTTCAAGAGCGTGAACGGGAGTACCGCCTTCTGGTTGAAAACCTTCCAGCGGGTGTTGTTGTTCATGGGCCGAATAGCGAAATTGTCACCAACAATACCCGTGCTACCGTCTTACTTGGGTTGACAGCTGAGCAAATGCAGGGGAGAACAGCCATTGATCCAGTGTGGTCGTTTTTAGAGGAAGATGGCATGACCCAGATGCCCCTAGAAAACTATCCCATTAATCGGGTGTTGACCTCTGGTGAACCTACTGAAAATCAAGTTATTGGCGTGCGGCATCCTAGTGGCAACCGGGTCGTTTGGGTACTGGCTAATGCCTACCCGCTGTTCAGTGACGATCAGATATTGGAGCGAGTTATTGTCACCTTTGTGGATATCACAGCTCAAAAGCGAGCTCAGTTTGATCTGAGCACCACTAAAGAACAATTGGAACTGGTGCTTCAGGCCTCCTCGGAGGGATTTTGGGACTGGGATTTAATCACTAATGCCATCTACTTTTCTCCCCGATGGAAGGCAATGCTGGGCTATGCCAATCACGAACTCGACAATACGCTAGAAATGTGGCAATCTGTGATGCTCAAAGAGGACGCCAACGCCGCCCCTCAGCTGATTGAAGACTTTAACAATGGTGTAGAAGATCGCTTTTCGTCGGTGCAACGGTTCCATCACAGGAATGGTTCTACGGTTTATGTACTCTCTAGGGCCGTCAATGTTAGGGATGATCAGGGTCGGGCGGTGCGGATGGTGGGTAGCCATCTCGATATCACGTCCACGATTCACATCCAAGAAGCTCTGAAAAACTCGGAACTACAGTTGAGCGGCATTTTAAATAGCTCCCTCGATGGCATTATGGCCTTTCGTTCGGTGCGAAACGAGCACGATCATATTGTTGATTTTGAATGGCTATTGAGTAACCCCAAGGCCTGCCAAATTGTGGATAAGCGGCCCGATGAGTTAATTGGCCACCGTCTGTTAGAAGTGATGCCTGGCAACCGTGAGGATGGTCTATTTGATCTCTATATTCAAGTCGTGACGACTGGGACACCGATTCAGCGGCAGTTTCACTACCAACACGACAGCGTCAACACTTGGTTTGAGGCGGTAGCCGTGCAGCTGGGCGATGGGTTTGTGGTGACATTTCGCGACATTTCTGCCATCAAAACCTCTGAACAAGCCCTGCAGGAGGCCAACACGGCCCTGGAAACCCATGTGGAGCACCTTCGCCAGCGCAATGATGAAATGACGATGCTGAGTGAAACCAGTGACTTTTTGCAGGCTTGCCGCACCCTGGATGAAGCCTGTGCGGTAATCTCAACCCTAGTTGAGCCGCTCTTTCCCCACTGTTCGGGTAGTTTTTACATCACTGCCGCCTCTCGCAATCGAGTCGAAGTGGTGGCCAAATGGGGAGATACGCACCAAGGTCGCAACGATTTTCAACCCCACGAGTGTTGGGGATTGCGGCGAGGACGGTGGCACCACATTACCCCTGAACGGCCAGGGTTGCGCTGTAACCACATTGTGATGGCTCCCCCCCATCTCACGAGTTTGTGTATCCCAATGATTGCCCAGGGGGAAACCCTTGGTCTGTTTTACCTCAACACAGAGCAGCCCGGTGCCCTCAGCCAGCCCAAGCAGCAGCTGGCGCGCACGGTGGCGGAACAGGTGGGCTTGGCCATTGCAAACCTGCATCTGCGTGAATCTCTCCATAGCCAAAGTATTCGCGATAGTCTCACGGGGTTATTCAACCGGCGGTATTTAGAAGAGGCGCTAGAGACCGAGCTGATCCGAGCCCAGCGGCACCGCTATCCCACCGCCGTGGTCATGATTGATGTGGATCACTTTAAGTCCTTCAATGATCAGTATGGCCACGATGCGGGGGACGTGGTTTTGAAGGAGATTGCCCAGGTGCTCAAGGACAGTGTGCGAGGATCGGATATCGCCTGTCGCTACGGCGGCGAGGAACTGGTTCTGGTGCTGCCCGAGACCTCCCTACCCGATGCTGTGGCCAAAGCTGAGGAACTGCGGGTCGCGATTCGCCGCCTCAACGTCACCTACGGTGGGCAAACCCTCAGCCGCCTGACCGCCTCCTTTGGGGTAGCCGTTTTCCCCGACCACGGTGGCAATCAAACTAAGGTGCTCCAAACAGCGGATGCCGCCCTATACCGGGCTAAAGCGGCAGGGCG
>CAZWNR010000106.1:0-9966 GCA_964635665.1 uncultured bacterium
TCACCCGTCACCTGCCTAAGATGCTCTTCATTATGGGATTGGCTACGGCCTCCTCTTTTATCTATGCCATTGCACCAGCATGGGCGATGATCAATATCTTAAAGCTTCCCTACGATGCAACCTTTGAGGCAAATTATTTCGATCAGGGGCACTATTTCTTCTACTACCACTGGGGTGTGATGGTGGGTTTTATGGGGGTGGTAATGGTAGTGGCGGCCTTCAAAAAATCCTGGCGTGCCCCGGTGGTGTTCTACTCCTTTGCAGAAAAAGCCTGGATGGTGGCGCTCTATGTGGTCTCTCGTGGGTTTGCCAACCCCAGCACCTACGGCTATTTTCCGGTGTTGGTGGTAGATTCCTTGGTGTCGCTCTGGACGCTGGGCTACTGGATCGAGCAGCGATCTATCTTTCCCGATCCAGAGATTGCCTTCCCGTCAATTACCGCTGATTTGGAGAGTCCTGCGCAGGCCGTTTTATCGGATTCTGAAAAAACAGTCTGACTTAGGAGCAGACAAATTGCATAGGTAATCTAACGGTGAAGTTGTGCAGCGGCAGATAACCTTTCCCCCACCGATAACATCTGTTCCGTCCGCACCAATGCAGTGTTGGGCTGCGCTGCTACATGACACTAACTGAGTAGGCACGAATTGCTGTGTCTACTGTCGCAAGCGTAAGACTATTTTGTAAGGCTTGACAAATCAGCATTCGGTCAAACGGATCACGATGTAATGGTGGTAGTTTAGCCAATTGAATAACGCTACTTTCATCAAGAGCAAGACTAGCAATTTGATGAAGATCGCGCTGCTTGGGTAAGTAGGTTTCGGGATTCTCTGGTAAAGGAAGCTTTCCCAGCTAGTATTTGACAATTGCTTCCCACACAGAAACTGTACTCAGGTAGACATCGTTGTCCGGATCGCGAACTGCATCTCGAACATCCGTTGACAACTGAGCATCACCACTAATAAACCATAGAAAGATATGCGTATCTAGCAGAATCCTCATTTGCCCTCAAATGTGCTGAGAAGATCGTCTGGCAAAGGAGTATCAAAATCATCTGGAACGATAAACTCGCCTGCACACAAGCCAAATGGTCGTAATTGCTTACTCTTTTCGACAGGTTTAAGTTCAGCGATTGGCTTGTCAAACCTAAAAATAACAAGAGTCTCTCCTTCCTCTACTTGCTGAAGATACTTGAGGGGATCGCGCTGCATTTCATCAACAGATACACTTAGCATCAAAAAATCTCCTTCGGCAGTTAAGACGCAATATTTTTATTTAATGCTTTTGCCTTTCTTTTAATCTCAGAATTGTCTTTCAATTTGTCTAGAGGGCCTCTATGTTTTTCTATATCATCAATTAGATCTTTCACCCGTGACATAGAAACTTTGCCTTTCAGTATTTCTATTAACTCTTTAAACTTTAGTTGACATAAAACTGTTTAATCTGGGATGAGTAATTAACACTTAGTGCGAGGTCTGTAATCTTGGGCTGGTTATTCATAAGCTATTTATGGTTTTTTACACAGTCGCATCAACCATTAGAGGCAAGGCTTTCTGCTAAAAGTCCAGTATAGCTACCACTTTCTGGAGCAGCCAATTTTTCTACCGACTGGGAAGTACCCGTAACATTAAGGCTTGTGAAGGTAAGCGGGGCAAAAACTAGTGGATGTTTCTTGGCCATTGACCTTGCCGGGGTTTCAGCGGCACAACTATGTATTAAGCATCAGGTCCGGTGGATAACCACGACCATGCCAGGTATTATCCAGCGGATCTACGGGATGATACCCAAATTTTAAGGAATTAATTATCACTTTTGCTGGATACGATCCCCAAACTGCGGTCTTATCCAGCAGATTTGAGGGTTAAGTATGGAAATTAAGGGTGTTATCCAGCCGTCTCAACGGATAACACCCCTCCAGTTGGGATTACTCAGCCGTAACCTCTGTCTTTAGCCGTAACCTCCGTCTTTTCGGCTTAAACTCCAGGCTTTACGCTGCCCTAGTTGCGGCGGGTAACGCAACGAGATCGGCTAGCTCGGCCAAAATTTGCGGCGAAAGACTGGGCTGGGTGGGTTGCAATTGAATATCGGGCACGTCGCCCATGAGTTGAAAGGCCCGTTGTAGGGTGCGATCGCGCCAGATATCCGGGCGCTTAGAATGTTCCATCCCCTCAGCGCTGAGGCTCCATTTCCAGCCGCCCAGCATCCCTGCCACGGCGCGGTTGGCCAGGTTGGCCACGATCCAGTTGCTGCTGGGGTCATTCAAGGCTTGTTTGCGGTGCCACGGGGCCTGTCGCCAATGGGTGATGAGCCAAGCCAGGGAAGCCATGTCGTGGGCGACCATGGAACGGGAAGCGACCACCAAGCCCTGGGGCGGGGCGATGACGTAGCCGAGATCGGGGCCAAAGGTGGCCAGTACCTTATCGGCGGCGGTGACCACGAGGCGCTGCTTTTGCAACAGGGTTGGAAGGGTATTGGCCTCGGCAGTTTTTTCCTGAATGGTTTTGGCGGCGTGGTGATACTCCAGTCGAGTGTCATAGCGCATGTAGCCCACCACGGACTTAAGGGCGAGGGTGTTGCCCAGCAGGGCGTGGCGGCTACAGCGGGGCATGGACACAATATGATCCACCTCCCGCAGCAGGTTGGGTAGGGTGATGCCCCCCCGCCAGTGGGAACCGGGGGCGGGCATTTCTTCGTAGAAGCTGTCCCAGCCTGTCTCTTCAAAGAAGGCCCACTCGGCCCCGGCCTCTAGCACAGGATTCAACAGCCCCGCACTCTTGGCCAGCTCGCGACTACTGCCCTTGCAGCCCTCCGGTCGCTGATCCAGATGGCCCACGCCGCTCATGTCGCCCACAATGACTCGCCCTGCGCCCTTTTCCTTCAGCAGGCGTACCATGCTGGCGATGGCGAGGGGGCTGGTGGTGGAGGGGTAGGGCTTGCCGGAGTTCAGCACGGGTTTAATGAATACGGTGTCACCCGGTCGCAGCCAGTCTAGGGTGTCCACCGCCAGGGTAGCCTCGCGGATCGCCCGATCCATCTCCTGGGGGGAGGGATCTCGGTTAACGGGGGCCAAGCTAACCATTTCGTGCTGTCCGAGGGGGAGATTCATGGGGGCTTCCATAGTATCGGGCCTGATTTTTTACTCTGGCATTTTGAGGGCCGTTGCTTAGCCGATAAAAATCCTCAATTCCCAGGCGAATCGGCCCAGCCATGCCGTGAATATATACGATATTTCAGACATTTGGCAAAAGCAGGAATTTTGGAAAAGCCATCCTCCGTGTTGGGTGCCAGCCTAGACCAAGCACGGTACAGCGATGAATGGCCTCCATGGGGTGTGAGTGGGTCTACTCAAATCACCTATAAAGGACTACCCGACAAAAGTAAAGCGAACCCTAAAAAGTTGCGTTTTTTGAATAGTAGCTGGGGCATTGTGCCAATGATCTATGTCGTTTTGTAGCAGGGTGTTGTTTGGCCTCTTCCTAGGGAGATAGCATCATCGCGCTAGCCATTTTCTCTGGCCTTTCTCTGTACTTTATCCGTACTGGTGAAGTGAACCATGCTTTCTCGGATTAAAACCGTCACCCTGTCCTGGGCCATCATCGTCGCCCTTGTCCTTCAAATGGCTGTGCCCCCGGCCCTGGCCCAGGAAACCTTGCCTCGCCCAGAGCCCACATTTCAGGGCAAGATTGGCATCACCTACCAAGAGTCTCAGCCGGATACCGCCCTGTTTCAGGCCGCCAAAGCCCCCGATGGCGCTCCCAATGTGCTGCTGGTGTTGATTGACGATGCGGGCTTTGGTTCCGCCAGTACCTTTGGCGGCCCCATTGCCACCCCCACCTTTGATAGGTTGGCGGCCAACGGATTGCGCTACAACACCTTCCACACAACGGCCCTCTGTTCGCCCACCCGCGCCGCGATTCTGACGGGGCGCAACCACCATTCCGTCGGATCGGGCACGATTCAAGAGCTAGCCACGGCCTATCCCGGCTATACGGGGTTGATTCCCCAAAGTACGGCGACGATTGGCCAAATTCTCCAGCGCAACGGCTACAGCACCGCCTGGTTTGGCAAAAACCACAATGTGCCCGACAACCAGACCACCAGCGTCGGCCCCTTTGATCGCTGGCCTAATGGGCTGGGCTTTGACTATTTCTATGGCTTCATCGGCGGCGAAACCGACCAGTGGTATCCCACCCTCTACGAGAACCAAAAACTCGTTGAAAGCTTGCCCCTGCCCGAAGACGGCTACAACCTCACCCACGATCTGGCCGACAAGACCATCGCCTGGATTAATCAATCGAAAACCACGGCACCGGATCGGCCCTTTTTCGCCTACTTTGCCCCCGGTGCGGCCCATGCGCCCCACCAGCCCCCGGCGGAATACGTGGCCAAATACAAAGGCCAGTTTGACCAGGGCTGGGACAAGGTGCGAGAAGAAACCTTTGCACGGCAGAAGCAACTGGGCGTAATCCCGGCCAATGCCGAACTCACCCCTCGGCCCGACTCGATGCCCGCCTGGGATAGCTTCAGCCCCGAAGACCAGAAACTTCTGGCCCGTCAGATGGAAACCTACGCCGGGTTCCTCGACTACACCGACTACGAAATTGGCCGGGTGGTGGACGCCATTGCCGACCTCGGCGAACTGGACAACACCCTGGTGTTCTACATCAATGGCGACAACGGGGCCAGCGCCGAGGGCAGCCTAATTGGCACCTGCAATGAGATCCTTAACCTCAATGGCCTCAACCTGACTATGGAAGACAATCGCCGCTGCTACGACATTTGGGGCAGCCCCGAAACCTCCCCCCACTATGCCGTGAGCTGGGCCTGGGCCATGGATAGCCCCTTCCGCTGGACGAAGCAGGTGGCCTCCTACCTGGGCGGCATTCGCAACGGCATGGTGATTTCCTGGCCCGCCAAAATTAAGGAGAAGGGCGGTCTGCGTCCCCAGTTTGGCCATGTGATCGACATCGCCCCCACCATCCTGGAAGCCGCTGGCATCCCTGAGCCGGAGATCTACAACGGCATCGCCCAAAAGCCGATGGAGGGCATCAGCCTGGTCTACACCTTTGATCGGGGTGCGGCCACAACGCCGGAACGTCACACCCTTCAATACTTCGAGATGCTGGGCCACCGCGCCCTCTACAAGGACGGTATGATGGCCTCGGCCTTCCACAATCGCCTGCCCTGGATTACCGCAGGCACCGTCCCCTTTAACACGGATAAATGGGAACTGTTCGACCTCACCCAAGACTTCACTCAGGCCAAAGACCTCTCGGCAGTACAGCCGGAGAAACTGAAGGAGCTTCAGGACTTGTTCCTGGTCGAGGCCGAGAAGTACAACGTATTTCCGCTGGATGATCGCTTTGCCGAGCGGGTCGATGTGAGCCTCCGTCCCGGCTTCTTCACCGGGCGCAAGCACATCGAGTTTGCAGGCAATATGCCCTCTATCCCCGAAGGCAGCGCCCCCAGCACCAAGAACGTCTCCCACACCATCGATGCCGATTTGATGATTCCGCCCCAGGGCGCAGAGGGGGTGATTTTCGCCGAAGGTGGCCTCACCAGCGGGTTCAGCCTCTACGTCAAAGACAACAAACTCACCTACGACTACAACTGGTTTGACCTAGAGCGCACCTCCATCGCCGCTGCCACCCCGCTACCCACGGGCAAAGTGCATGTGCGGTTCGACTTCGCCTACGATGGCGGCGGCCCAGGAAAGGGCGGAACGGGTACGCTTTACGTCAACAACCGCAAGGTAGGCCAAGGCAAAATTCCCAAGACCGTAGCGGGCCGTTTTGGGGTTGAAGCCATGGACTTTGGCAAAGACTTGCAATCCCCCGTCAGCCAGTCCTACCAGCCTCCCTTTGCCTTCACCGGAGTGGTAGAAAAGGTGGTGCTCGACATTAAATAGCGCCATCCAAAAAGATCCCAGGGTTCTTGAAGAACCCTGGGATCTAGTCGGAGGAGAAGGACTTACTTTTGAAGCCCCTGCCTAAATGCTTTTGCAGCGACTAAGGGGTTAGGAAGTTGGAGACAGCGGGTCAGCGACTCAAGGTCTAAATCGGGCAGGGTTTCACTTTTTTGAATAGACTCATATCCAGCGGTAGCAGCAAATTTTTCGGGAGTTTCTTCCCGCTGGTGATACATGGAAAGACGATTCTTTTGCCAGAAGCAAACTTCTCGGATACCTAGCCGTCGGTACAGTTCTAAACGATTGATGCTGCCGCTGGTGACGATCACCTCAATGGCCAGATCAGGAAACTCCTTGTCGGTGCCAATGCAGTAGCTTTCATCCGGTTCGCCGCCCGCCTGGTTTTCTGGCTTTTTCAGGGTGGTGAAACCCATTGGGAAGTACTGAATTTCAGTTTCCAAAAAGTAGATCAGAAGTAAATCACCAATCCGAGTTTTACTACTTTCATGGTTACGGCTAGGAGCCAAGATCTCTAACACTCCATCTAAAAAATGCACCCGATAGGCCGAACTATCCCCCATATCTGCCAGCAGCGCCTCGTACTGGTCCCACGACACCCGACTAAGCACCCGCCGTTCTTCGGGATCATCTAGGGTAATGCGGTCGGTCAAATCGTTAAGGAGAACCATCAAACGCTACCTCACCAAGTTTCTGATTGTCCTGAGAACGTCCTGTTCAAATTCATCCTATTTGGAGGAAATGGTTGTGCTGATCAACGCTATTAGGTTATCTATAGCGGCTCTCGATGGAGTGAGATACACCCTCCCTGTGTTCTAGATCCCCCAGTGACTAGCTGTCTACGTCTCACTCTGTCTTCCCCCTTTCTAAGGGGGGTAGGGGGAATCATCGTAATGTACTTCACCCGAGTGAAATCCACCCTATCAATGCTTTCAGATTACCTGTCAACTATCTAGCCCCCGATACAGATCAGTCATGTCGAATTCAAGTCCCAGGCTTTTCAGTGCTACGGGATCTCCCGCATTGTAAATAACGGTTTCCCAGGTATGATCAGCGGTGCGGCGACGGCATTCAACCCGTTGAGTGTCTTGAAAAACAAGAACGTATTCTTCCATGGAGGGAAGTTTACAATAGTCCTCAAATTTCTTTCCCAGGTCAAATGAATTGGTACTCTCAGACAGGACTTCAAAGATGAGTTTAGGGTAACGCTTAATATAGCGATCCTGTCTATCACGCGAATCACAAGTCACAAAGGCATCGGGATAGTAATAAAACTCCTCCTTATAGTTGACTTTGACGTTACCTGAGTAAAATCGACAGTCTGAGGTATCACCAAGATGGCTATCAATAAGCTTCAATACATTGAAGGAAAGGCGATCATGGTTATCGGTGCCACCCGCCATGGCGTAAACCAGACCATGACGGTACTCATGGCGAATCTCGCTCTGTCGCTCAATGGTGAGGTATTCTTCTGGGCTGATGTAGTTAGGAACAGCAATCATTGTTCTAGCCTATTATGGCAAGGGGTTGTCTCTATTCTAAAGGGCTTCTCTCAAGGGCTTCAACTCATTCTTGCAGAGTCTGCTACTTCCAAGAGGATCGCCCTAGCACTATTGATCTTTCGAGGTGCTGACGATGATTTGACTGGCCAATTTCGTCGTTTTTTTACTTACATGACCATTTCGCTGTGTTAAGAGGTTAATTCATGTTGCTTCGCATCTGGAAATTTACCCTGGCCTGGGCGGCCATTGTGGGGATTGTGCTGCAATCCGCTGTGCCCCCGGCCTTGGCCCAGGAAATTCTGCCCCATCCGCCCCAGCCTTTTTCGGGCAAAATTGGGCTGACCTATCAGACCTCGGAACCCGTCAAAAGTCAGCTCAAGTTACCTAGCACCTTCGGCATCGAAAACGCCCCCAACGTACTGCTGGTGCTGATTGACGATGTGGGCTTTGGGCAGTTCAGCAGCTTTGGCGGCAGCATTCCCACGCCGACCATGGATCGGGTGGTGAAGAACGGTTTACAGTTCACTCAGTTCCACACGACGGCTCTGTGTTCCCCGACGCGGGCGGCTCTGCTCACCGGACGCAACCACCATTCCGTGGGCAATGGCGTGATTACCGAAGCAGGCACGGGATTTCCGGGCTATACCGGGGTGATTCCTGACAATGCGGGCACCTTTGCCCAAATTTTGCAGGCCTACGGCTATGCCACCGCTTGGTTTGGTAAGAACCACAACGTGCCCGACTGGGAAAGCAGCATGGCGGGGCCGTTTGACCGCTGGCCCCAGGGGCTGGGCTTCGACTACTTCTATGGCTTTGTGGGCGGCGACACCGACCAGTTTCACCCCGCCCTGGTGGAAAACACCACCCGCATCGAGCCGCCGGAAACCAATGCCGATGGCACGCCCTACCACCTCAGCACCGACCTCACCGACCACGCCATTAACTACATTCGCCAGGTGAATGCGGTTTCCCCCGAAAAGCCCTTCCTGGTGTACTTGGCTCCTGGGGCCACCCATGCCCCCCACCAAGCTCCCCAAGACTGGATCGACCAATTCAAAGGCCAGTTCGACATGGGCTGGGATCAGTACCGGGAGGACACTTTCCAGCGGCAGAAAAAGCTGGGCGTGATTCCCGCCGATGCGAAGCTCACCCCCAGACCCGCCGCCCTCGCCGCCTGGGATTCCCTCTCCCCCGAAGAGCAACGGGTCTATGCCCGAATGATGGAGGTGTTTGCCGGGTTCACCGCCCATGTGGATCATGAGGTGGGTCGGGTCGTCGATGCGATTGACCAGATTGGCGAGCTGGACAACACCCTGGTGATCTACATCGCTGGGGACAACGGATCCAGCGCCGAGGGGGGCTTTAACGGCTTGCTGAACGAGATGACCTTCTTCAACGGCCTGCCCGAAGACCTGGACTCCAAAGTTGCCGCCATCGACGACCTGGGGGGGCCAAAGTACTACAACCACTTCCCCTCCGCCTGGGCCTGGGCGATGGATAGCCCTTTCCAGTGGACGAAGCAAATTGCCTCCCACTTTGGCGGCACCCGCAACGGCATGGCCATGGCTTGGCCAGCGGGCATCAAAGACAAGGGCGGCAAGCGCTTTCAGTTCAGCCATGTGATCGACATTGCGCCGACGATTCTGGAGGCGGCGGGGATTCCCCAGCCCGTGCAGATCAACGGCATTGACCAAAAGCCCATCGAAGGCACCAGTTTGGCCTACACCTTCGCCGACGCCAAAGTGCCGACCCGCCACAGCACCCAATACTTTGAGATGGCGGGTAACCAGGGTATCTATAGCGACGGCTGGATGGCCAGCGCCCTGTGGAGTGAACCCTGGGTGCCCGAACCCTCGGCGGATAAAGACATCCTCAACCTTGATTGGGAGCTTTACCACATCGATGAAGACTTCACCCAGGCGGTGGACTTGGCCGACCAAATGCCCGAAAAGCTTCAGGAAATGAAGACCCTGTTCTACGCCGAGGCCGCCAAGTACAACGTGCTGCCCCTGGATGGCCGCAAGGTCGCCCGCCTGAATGTGGCCAACCGCCCCAGCCTGACAGCAGGACGTACCCACTTTGCCTATCCTCGCGGCATGCGCCTGCCGGAGGGTTCCGCCCCGGATGTGAAGTACCGCAACCACTCCATCACCGCCAATGTAGAAATCCCGCCCCAGGGCGCAGAGGGGATGCTGATCACCGTTGGGGGGCGCTTCTCTGGCTATGGCCTGTTTGTGAAGGACGGCAAGCTCGTCTACCACTACAACCTGGCCGGGGTAGAGCGCTACGAGGTGGAATCTAGCACCCGCCTACCCGCTGGCAAGGTCGTCCTCAAGGCCGACTACAAAACCGACGCCGTCCAACCCTACGCCGGGGCCACGGTAACGCTCTACGCCAACAACAAGAAAATTGGCCAGGGGCGTGTGGACAAGAGCATCCCCAACCGCTTTACCCTCGACGAAACCCTCGATATCGGCTTCGATACCGGGACTCCGGTGACGGAATCCTACGAGTTGCCCTTTGCCTTTACGGGCAAGCTCG
>CAZWNR010000107.1:0-9919 GCA_964635665.1 uncultured bacterium
CCCGGGCCGCCCCGCGGGGGGGGGGGCCGCCGCGGGGGCCCCCCCTGGGGGGGCGGCGGGGGGGGGGGGGGAGTCGGGAGTCGGGAGTCGCTTTAGAGATTGGGGAGCAGGGAATGGGGTTAGGGATGGGGGAGAGCTAATTCGGTGAGGAGTTGGTCGAGTTGGGTGGCCATGGCGGCGAGGCTGTAGTGTTGCTGACAGCGTTCTCTGGCTCGTTGGCCTTGGGCTTGGGCTTGGGGCCAGTCGGCAAAGATGGCGGCGAGTTGGGTGGCTAGGTCGGCGGGATTATCCGGTTCGGCGAGGTAGCCTGTATCGGCCAAAATCTGGGGAATATCGCCTACACGGGTGGCGAGGATGGGTTTAGCCATGGCCATGCCATCGGTCAGCTTGAGGGGAAACTGGGCTAGGGCGGCGGCATGGTGGCGTTGGGGCACCGCTACCACATGGGCGGCGGCAATCACTCCGGGCATCTCCTCCGAGGGAATTTGGGGCAGGGAAATGAGCCATTGGCCCCAGCGCTGCTGCAACCGTTGGTCGTAGTCATCGTAGGGGCTGCCTCCCACAATCACCACCCGTAGGTTGGGCTGGTTCAAGGTGGCTACCGCCTGCAACAGATCCTCCACGCCTTTATAGGGGCGAGGGGCACCGGGGAACATAATCACCCGATAGTCCGCCAAACCGTAGCGACGCCGACTGTCCTCTGGGTCGTAGCGGCTGGGGTCGAAGGCGTCCACATCCTTGCCGTTGGCTACGTAGGTACCGCCAAAACGCTGCTGCAAGAAGGCATTGTGGGTGGTAATCCGGTCGGCATAGGAGACCAGATTTTCCATCTGGCGCAGGTAGAAGGGATGGTTCATTTCGTGGAGGGCACCCTGGTTTTTTAGCAGGTCGCGGGCCAACTGCCGAGGGCTGGGGCGATAGTGCCAATCGTCGCCACCGTGCCAGCTTAGTTCCCAGTCGTCGATGTCTACCACCACCGGACGACGGTGCCGCAGTCGATGCAGCAGCGCCAACCCAAAGCTGCTGGGCTTGAGTTTGTGGGCGTAGATAACGTCTCCCCGCATCCGAGTGAACAACTCCCCCACCGCTCGCCATCGCCAGTGGAAGGAGGGAATGGCCACGGCACACACCGGGGCTGGAGACTGGATCGTGGCGATGTGGTGATCGTCGGTGAAGCCCAGAATTTCCACGCTATACCCCGCCCGCTGGAGGGCTTGGGCCAGCAAAAAGGGCCGCGATCCCGCCCACCGCCCTTCTCCCTTGGCCGACAGATCGCCCACCAGCAAAGACACTGTGGGTCGCCGACGGGGCTGCCCCACCCCGTGGGCAGGGCTGGCGGCGGGAACTGGGGAACTGGGCACCGGGCTTTGCATAGACCACCAGCGGGGGTGATAGGGAAGGCCATCCTTAGCGTTCCCAACTTCATCCCAAATTTACATTGACGTGATGGTGAGGGCTGGTGAGAATCTGGCTAACAGGCTTTGTCCGTCCAGCAGAGGGGAAACCTTGGTAGACGAGGCTTTTTGGGAAATTCCCTAGGGACGGACAAATTCCGAGGGCCGTTTGAAGGGTTCTGCCGGTGTATCGGCGAGGGCTTGGCGCATGAAGTCTCGCCACACCGGAGCGGCGTAGGTGCCGCCCGTGGCCCCGGCCCGCAGGGGGGCGTAGTTGTCGTTGCCAACCCACACCGCCGTGGCCAGTTGGGGCACATAGCCCACAAACCACACGTCCCGCTGGGAGTCGGTGGTGCCGGTCTTGCCCGCCGCTGGCCGACCAATGGCGGCACTGCGGGCGGTACCACGCACAATTACCCCCTGCAACACATCGTTGAGGGAGGCCGCTGCCCAGGGATCGAGCACCAGTTGGGGGTTGGGGGTGTTGTCGAGCAGCAGGTTGCCGCTGCTGTCGGCCACCTGCACGATGAAGGTGGGGTCGGAGTGCCAGCCATTGTTGGCGAAGGTGGCGTAGGCTCCGGCCATTTCCATGGGCGTGAGGTCTACGGCCCCCAGGGGCAGGGAGGTAACGGGCATCATCGGGCTTTCGATGCCCAGGGTGCGGCACAGCTCGATGATGGTGTTGATGCCCACCGCCTGACCCAACTTCACAGCGGGCACGTTGCGGGACACCTCCAGCGCCTTGCGGATGGGGATATTGCCCATAAAGGAGCCGTCGTAGTTGCGAGGGCTATAGGAACGATAGCCATCGGGATAGCTGACGGGAGTGTCGGCAATGCTGCTGTCGGGGCTGTAGCGCCCTGTGGCGAAGGCGGCGTAGTAGACAAAGGGCTTAAAGGCGGAACCAGGCTGGCGCTGGGCCATGGTGGCGCGGTTAAACTGGCTCTGGTTGTAATCGACGCCGCCCACCATTGCTTTCACGAAATGGGTGCGGGGGTCGATGGCCACCAGGGCCATCTGGTCGGCCATGCGGGCAATGCGGGCATTGTGACTACGCACCACCTCCTCGGCCTGCCGCTGCATAACGAGGTCGATGGTGGTTTGCACCCGCATTCCACCCCGCAGCACCGCATCTGCGCCAAAGCGTTCCTTCAGTTCGAGCACCGTGGCATCGGTGACGTAGGGCACGCTGCTGGTGCTAAAGGAGGTAACTTCGCCAATCAACAGCGGGGCTGCCTGGGCGCTGGCCTGATCCTCCGGCGTAATCCAGCCCAGTTGGCGCATTCGGTTCAGCACCACTGCCTGCCGCTGCTTGGTGTTTTCGTAGTTGTTGAAGGGGCTGTAGCGCTCTGGAGCCTGGATTAGCCCTGCCATTACCGCCGCCTCTGGTAAGGTGAGATCCTTGGCGGATTTATTAAAGTAGCTCTGGGCCGCCGTTTCTACCCCGTAGTTGTTGTGGCCCCAATACACCTGATTGAGGTACATCTCCAGGATCTCGTCCTTGGAGAAAATTTGCTCTAGGCGCAGGGCCAGTACGGCCTCCGCCACTTTACGGCTGATGGATCGTTCTGGGGTGAGGAACAGGTTTTTCACCAACTGCATGGTGATGGTAGACCCCCCCTCCACGGTGGATCCAGCCTGAACGTTGGCCAGCAAAGCCCGCCCCACACTACTGGGGTTGATGCCGTTGTGGGAGTAGAAATAGCTGTCCTCCACCGCCAGCACCGCCCGCTTTAGGTGGGGGGAAATGTCGTCCATATCCACCACCTCGCGGTTGGCCTCGTCGTGGAGGCGGTAGAGCAGGGTGCCGTCGATGTCGTAGATATAGCTGGTTTCGCTGGGCACATAGTTGCGCAGCACCCGCACATCGGGCAGGTTGCGGAAGCTAATGGCCAGACCCACCAGCCCTCCGGCCACCACCGCACTGGCCAACATCGTAGTACCCAGCAGAGTCGCTGCCGTTACCTGCCCCACATCCTGCACGTACTTCAGAATGCTGGTGTTGCGCCGCAGAGGTTTGGGCTGAGACCGGATTTTTTGACGAATCGTATTTGTAGACACGTTAGGTATCAGTATTTAATTAGGAACGGCAGGAACAGTGGGACAGAGCAATCACCCTGATGGCTAAAACAGCCTCGGCCAGGAAGTAGCTGCAATTATAGTCGCGACTTCGCGGACTGATCCGGCCCATAACCCCATAACATGCACCCTAGCTCAGCAACTCGACCCCTTCCCCATGGCCCAAGACTCTTCCCTAGCACCCGCCGCCTTGTCTTCTGAGCTTCAGAGCATTTACCGTGGTATCAGCGAAGTCTTTCCCGATCAGCCCCATTCTAGCGACCCCGACCAGAATCTAGCACAGCGGCTACGCACCTGTGATCGCCCGTTGCGGGTTAAGTTGGGCATTGATCCCACCGGGGCGGAAATCCACTTGGGGCACAGCATTCCGGTGCGCAAGCTGCGAGCGTTTCAGGATGCCGGACACACCGCCGTGCTGATCATTGGCGACTTTACGGCCCGCATTGGCGACCCCACCGGAAAATCCGAGGTACGCCGCCAGCTCACTGAGGCTGAGGTGAAGGCCAACGCCCAAACCTACCTAGAACAGGTGCGCCCCATCCTGGATTTCGACACCCCCGGACGGCTGGAAATCCGCTACAACTCCGAGTGGCTATCGGGACTGAATTTGGGCAAAATCATCGAACTCCTGGGCACCATGACCGTAGGCCAAATGCTGGCCAAGGAAGGCTTTGCCGAGCGCTACGAGAAGGGCAACCCCGTCTTTTTGCACGAATTTCTCTACCCCCTACTCCAGGGCTACGACTCTGTGGCGGTGCAGGCGGATGTGGAACTGGGGGGCACCGATCAAAAATTTAACATTGCCGTGGGCCGAGACCTCCAGCGCCACTTTGGCCTGACGCCCCAGTTTGGGATGCTGCTGCCCCTGCTGCTGGGCACCGATGGCCACCAGAAAATGTCCAAATCCCTGGGCAACTACGTCGGCCTGCAAGAAGCCCCCCTCAGCATGTACTCCAAGCTGGAGAAGGTGCCCGACACCCTGATTCGCAGCTACTTTGAATTGCTCACCGACCTGCCCCTAGACAGCCTGCCCGAAAACCCACGGGATCAGCAAAAGCAACTGGCCCTCAACGTCACCGATCAATTCCACGGTGCCGATGCTGCCCAACAGGCTCAGCAGGCTGCCATCAGCCTGGTGCAGGGCACCGGCGAACCCGCCGAGGGGGTGCCGGAATTTTCCCTCAGTACCGTCCAATTTCCGGCCAAGCTGTTTTACCTGGTGGGGGCGACGGGCCTGTGCGCCAGCAGCAGCGATGCCCGTCGTCAAATTCAGGGCGGTGCCGTCAAGCTCGATGGCGAGAAACTGGCTGACCCCAACCAGGAATTCCCCGGCCCAGAATTGCTCCTGGGCAAGGTGGTGCAGGTGGGCAAGAAAAAATTCGTGCGCCTAGTGGATTAACCCTATCCAACCGGCTGCATCAGCATCGCCAGCAGCTTTTCCCGTTCGCTGGGGGAGAGGGTTTGGGCGAAGGCGGCAATGTCGGCCTTACTCATGGTACTGAGCACCTGGTGCAGGGCTCCCATGGCGGCGGCGGATGGAGCCGAACCTGGGGACTGGGCAGCGGCCTGGGATCCAGCGACAGTAGGCTTCTCTGAGGCACAGGTGCCGCCTTCGCAGTCGAGGTGGAGATCGTGCCAGGTCATGGTGGGTAGCACCCGACCCCGACGGCCATGGAGTTCGTGGAGCAGCACGTCGGTTTCCCAGTAGGTGCGCGGCGAGGGATACTTGTCCTCCGTCCAGGCGTGGGGCACGGTGAAGCAACCAAAGTGATGGTCATACTCATCGGAATCTAGCAGGGCGGTAATCACGTCCTTCACCCCGTGGCGCATGAGAATATCGCAATACTCCCGCATCTCTTCGTTATCTTTGGGGGCGCGGCCAATGAAGTGCTTAAAGCACAGTTCAATAAACTTTAGATTGGAAGAATTGTAGTAAAACTCGCTGAGATAAACTTCAGAATGGCCGAGAATGCGAAGAAAACGTTTGACGCCAATTTTGTTTCTAAGGAAGTCTTCTTCATCCTTAGCCAACACTTTGCGCTCGTAGGCGTAGGGCTGACGCTCTAGCACCTGGGCATAAATCTGGCGCAGGGCCGTCTGCCGTTCCTCACGGTTAGACTGACGACTTACCGTGATTTCCTTGGGTGTCAATTCATCGATTACGGTCATGGTCAACCTCCCTACCATCAGGGATAACGCCTTAAAATCTTGAGCTATGTTTAAGCTGCCCAGGGCGATCATCGCCCTATGCACAACGATGCGTTTCTTAATATCTCCTGCCGTAGAAACTCACGGTTTACCCTAGATGTAGTCCGCTAGTCCGCACAGAACGAGCTAAGCTGACCCCCTTTTGATATCCGACCATCTGAGCTCCCAACCTCCCGATGACCCATCTCCTCAAAGCCCCAGAGCCTACTCCCGACCTATCCCCATCGCCCCTGGTGCGGTTCTATCGATCCCCCATTGGCAAAAAGCTGATTTCCGGTGTCACGGGTCTCTCGCTGGCGGTGTTTGTGCTGGTTCACATGGTGGGGAATCTGCTGCTGTTTGCAGGACAGGACGCCTACAACGCCTACGCCCACCATCTGGCGAGCTTGGGGGTGCTGCTCTACACCGTGGAGGGTCTGCTGGTGGGAATTGTGCTACTCCACGCGGCGGTAGGGGCCTCGGTATTTGTCGGTCGCCTGCGGGCTAGACCGGAAGCCTACGCCCAGTATGCCTCGGCGGGGGGAAACAGCTACCAGTCCTTGAGTTCGCGCACGATGATCGCCACCGGATCGATCCTGGCGCTGTTTTTGGTGCTGCACCTGTGGACGTTCAAGTTTGGCCCCTACTACCCCACAGACCTAGGGGGCCAAACCGTACGAGACCTGGCCCGCTTGGTAATTGAGGTGTTTCACAAACTGCCCTACACCCTGGGCTACTCGGCGGTGCTGCTGGGCCTGGGCTTTCACCTGCGCCACGGCATTTGGAGCGCCATTCAGTCCATGGGAGCCTTACACGCTGGCATTCGGCCCCTAGCCTACGGGATCAGCGCTCTCTTGGCAGCGGCCATTAGCCTGGGGTTTGTGGCCCTGCCCTGGGCCATCTATGGTGGATTGATTGGGTAGATAATCTTGCCCTGCGGTAGCCAAAGTTTGAGGGGGCGAAGAATAGGGGTCACTGATTTATTTGGGTTGATTTTTCAGCCACTCATATCGCTGTAGCCAGTCTGGTTGAGACATTGCCCCTTTAAGGGTTGGAACGTTGTCTGAACGTCCTAGTCCAAGGGAGGATAGCTATAACATTCCAGTTGGCTGAAATCGCAGCAGGTGCAATCGCCACATTTGGCGGGGGCAGGCAGACGACGCAGGCGGCCTTTTCGCACCAGTCGGTTCAGCATGGGCTGTAGGGCTTGGCTGTCGGTATGAAAGTGTAGCGACAGATCGGCCAGGGATACGGTGCCATGGTTGGCAATATAGGCTTGAATGTCGGTCAGCATATTCGCTAACTCTCCAGCGATAGGGAGCGGCGGCGGCGGGCGGGGCGGGAGAAGCGCAGCAGCAGGATGGTGGCGACGGCCACGGCGGTGAGGGCGGCGACCCAGGCGGCGGAACTGGCGGGATGACGGGGGAAGGTCATCACCTGGTAGAACATTGTGGCGCTCCAGTAGGCGAGGGCCGTTGTCCAGAGGCCGACGAAGGCTGTCCATCCGGTGTTGGTTTCTCGGAAGACGGCCCCCATGGCGGCGACGCAGGGGAAGTACATGAGAATGAACAGCAGGTAGGCAAAGGCCCCTACTCGGCCATCGAAGCGCTGGGCCATTTGGCCAAAGGTGGTGTAGGTAACGGCCTGTTCGGCGGCGGCTTCTTCTAGGTTGCTGACATCGCCGATGGAGAGGCCGAGGGGGTCGAGCAGGGTGCCACCGAGGGCTGCGAGGTTGGCGGGAACGGTGGCGAAGGCTGCCCCGATGTTGCCGAAGAAGTCAAATTCATCGTTGCCCAGGTCTACCCCGGCAGCGGCGGCTTCATCGCGGGCGAGCTGGCCGTAAAGGGAATCTAAGGTGCCCACCACGGCTTCCTTGGCAAACACGCCGGTAAAAATGCCGACGGTGGCGGGCCAGTTGTCTTGTGAAAGGCCCATGGGGGCAAAGGCGGGGGTGACGCGCTGGCTGAGGGCGCTGAGGACGGAGTTTTCGCTATCTTCGTTGCCAATGGAGCCATCCATGCCGATGGAGTTGAGCAAACTGAGCACCATCACCATCACCACAATCACCTGTCCGGCCCGCAGGATGAAGCTCTTCAGCCGTTCCCAGGTACGCAGCAACACGCCCTTGAGGGTGGGCAGGTGGTAGGTGGGCAGTTCCATCACAAAGGGGGCGGCTTCTCCTTTTAATAGTGTGTGCTTCATGATTAGCCCGGTGACAACGGCCATGCCCATGCCCACCAGGTACAGCAAAAAGACGATATTTTGCCCTGCCCTGGGGAAGAAGGCGGCGGCAAACAGGGCATAGACGGGCAGCCGTGCCCCGCAGGACATGAAGGGGTTCATCAGAATGGTGAGGATGCGATCGCGCCGACTTTCTAGGGTGCGGGTGGCCATGATGGCGGGCACGTTGCAGCCAAAGCCCACCAGCATCGGCACAAAGGACTTCCCAGGCAACCCCACAAACCGCATAAACCGATCCATCACAAAGGCGGCGCGGGCCATGTAGCCGCTGTCTTCCAAAAAGGCCATGAACAGAAACAGGCAGGCAATCACCGGGATAAACGTAGCCACGGTTTGAATACCGCCGCCCATGCCGTTGGCCAACACCACCGTCACCAAATCGGGCATTCCCAGGGCGGTGAGGAGATGGCCCAGGCCATCGACAAAAATGGTGCCAAACAGAATGTCGAAAAAGTCGATAAAGGCGCTGCCCACGTTGATGGCGAACATAAACAGCAGGTACATCACCCCCAGAAAAATCGGGATGCCCAGCCAGCGGTTCAGGACAATTTGGTCAATTTTGTCGGAGCGGGTGAGGCTGACCTGGCGGGGACGGTGGGCCACATCACTGACCAGGCGGTGGGCATAGCCATAGCGGCTGTCGGCCACGGCAATGTCGATGTCTTCCCCCAACACCTGATGGATGCGATGGCGTTGTTCCGCTACTTGCTGCACCACGGCCTGGGGCAAGTCGGGGCCGTGGCTGTCGTCGTATTCCAGCAATTTCAAAGCCAGCCAGCGATCTCGGCGGGTGGGATCTCGGTCTCCGGCCAGGGTCGCCGTTAGGGTGGCGAGAGCCTCCTCCAGCACCGCCGGGTAGATCACCTGGGCCGTGGGCTTCTGGGGATTGGGCAACACCGTCGCCAAAGCGTGGCGCAAGTCCTCCACCCCCTGCCCCCGCGCCGCCACCATGGGCACCACCGGACAACCCAGCCGTTCCGCCAAATGCTTCGGGTTAATGCGAACGCCCTGCTCGGCGGCGGCATCCATCATGTTCAGAGCCACCACCATCGGCAAATCCATCTCTAAAAGCTGTGTGGTCAGGTACAAATTGCGCTCCAAATTAGCGGCATCCACAATGTTGACCACCACCTGCGCCGCCCCCGCCAGCAGATAGTCGCGGGCGATGGCCTCGTCCACGCTGCCCTCGTCCTCCGAGTCGATGGCGTAGATCCCCGGCAAATCCACTACCGTCACCGTTTGCTCCCCGTGGCGATAGCTGCCCTCCTTGCGGTCTACCGTTACCCCCGGCCAGTTGCCCACCCGCTGGTTGGCCCCGGTGAGGGCATTAAACAGCGTCGTCTTACCACAGTTGGGATTGCCCAGCAGGGCGATGGTGGGAGAAGTCATGGCAGGAATGGGGGTAATGGAGTGAAGGGTGAAGAGATGAGGGGGTGAAGGGATTCTCAAATCCAGTTCCCCCCTTCCTACGGGGGGCTAGGGGGATCCACCCCGGTAAGGTCTTGCGGTTGTGGACGACATCCCGGGAGATCCCCCTAAATCCCCCTTGGAAAGGGGGACTTTGAAGCTGATTCCTTCATTGGGGGAGATCCCCCTAAATCCCCCTTGGGAAGGGGGACTTTGAAGCTGATTCCATCCTTGGAAAGAGGGGCTTTGAATCCGGTTCCCCCCTTTGTAAGGGGGGCTAGGGGGGATCCATCCCTTCAGCCACCCATAAGCTCTACTTTCAGGGCGGCGGCTTCCCCTTTGCGGAGGCTGAGTTTGTAGCCGCGCACTTCAATTTCGATGGGGTCGCCCAGGGGGGCTTGGCGGGTGATGGTGAAGGGGGTGCCGGGGGTGAGACCCATGGACAGCAGTTTTTCGCGGTAGGCGCGGTGGCTGGCTTCGTAGCCGAGGATGCGGCCCGATTGGCCAACGGCCAGGGCCCCGAGGTGTAGGGTATCGGCCATAGCAGCGTCTTCAGCGGGTTGTGCGGCGGACGGTGGGGCGATGTGTTTGGCCGCAGAGGGGCCAAGACG
>CAZWNR010000108.1:0-9871 GCA_964635665.1 uncultured bacterium
CCCAGCCCCTCTCCCAGGGAGGAGAGGGGAACTGAAGCATCCTTCAAAGTCCCTCTCTCAGCTTGAGAGAGGGATTTAGGGTGAGGGCCAGTAAGGATTGGCGCAGCTTAGGTCAGGCTATTTTTCAGCGCCCCTTAGCCACAATATCCGCCAGTTCCGCCTCAATAGCCTTGGTGCTGATGGCAATTTCGTAGAGGGACACCAGCAGCGACGACACCAGTAACACCAGAGCCAGCCCAAAGCACAGTTCCGCCAACCGAAGCTGATCGACAAACAGCGAAAACATCGACAGGGTACAGAAAATAAAGCTGGATACCCCCAACGCCTGCATCAGCCGAATTAGGGCTATGCGGCGGCGCAGGTTGGCAATTTGCTTTTGCACCATCGCCTCAAAATAGTCGCGCTCGGAGCTGTGGAGTTGGCGAATGAGCTGGGCCAGCACCAGAAAGCGGTTCGTATAGGCCAACAGCAGCAGGGAAATAGCGGGAAACAGTAGAGCTGGGGTGGTGAGGGTGAGTTCCATGGTAGGGGAATCCCTGGTGAGAAAAATCCCTTCAAAAAGAAAGGAGAGGACACCAGCGTATCCTCTCCTTTGGATTATGAGCCAGACAATCATTCGTCAGACTATGGCGACTATCCGTGAGTGTTGGGTTACGATTGGCTGCACCCAACCTACAAGGTCTGTCTTAGGCGTGGGTGGCGACGTTGAGACTGGTGGAGGTCAGGCGCTCGTAGGTGGCGCGCATCTTCAGACCTACCAGCACCTGGAACAGACCGCTACCATTGCTGGAGCCGGGGTATTCGCGGTGCTTCAGCAGCAGTTCGGTCATTTCACCGTAGTACTTCGTGGAGGTGTTGCTTAGGTGGCTTTCGATGTAGATCATTTCTTCCAAGCGGTCGAACTGACCATCCACCTCTAGCACAGAAACCTCGTGACCGTAGTAGGTGTCGGGGCCGTAGTGCATCCGAATGCCGGGGTAGGAGCAGGTGAGCTTCCGACCGCAAGGGATCCAGTCGATGGTGGAGCCTTCGTCGAACAGGTAGACGGGGTCGAAGCCTTCCACGCCTTCCCGCTGCATCAGGCGCACCCGCAGCACTTTCTTCTCTTCGTCGTTGGGGATGAGCTTGGTGGGCAGAATTTGAATCACCACATCGGCATACTGCTTTTGGATATCGATGTAGGCTTCAAAGTCGGGACGACGGGCATTGATGGAGGCCAGCACGTCTTCGTAGGTGTGGCCACGCTCGGCCATGTCGCGCTGGATCTTCCAGGCGATTTTCACCTCGTCGCTGATGTCGAGGTAGACGCTGAAGTCGATCAGGTCGCGGACGCGCTCGTCGTAGAGGGGGTGCAGCCCTTCAATCACGATGATGCGGTTGGGGTCAACCCGCTCAGGGGGGTCGATTTCACCGGTTTCGTGGTTGTAGATGGGTTTGTCGATACTCTTGCCTTCCTTCAGGGCTTTGATCTGCTCGTACATGAGATCAAAGTTGTTGGCACGAGGATCGAGGGCGGTGACGCCAGCTTCTTTTCGCTGTTTGCGGTCAAGGCTGTGGTAGTCATCCAGGCAGATGACGGTCATCAGCTCGGCCCCAAACAGGTCGCTTAACCGTCTGAGGAAAGTGGATTTACCACATCCAGAGTCGCCCGCAACACCGATGAGAACTACTTTGTCTGGCTTGTTGATCATAGGTTCCCTCTATACAACTCCTGTTAAAGTCATGCAGTTTAATCAGAGTACGCCCCACTGGCCGCAAGGCACCCCCCTAAACCCCCACGAAATACCCCAAAAAATATCTCGTAAAATGTGGCGCTTGTGAAGCGTCTTTCCCTCAGTTCCCGTAGCGCAGGACTTCGGTTGAAGCACCGCACCTAGGGCAGTCTGGGGCAATCCATGGCAGAACCTACCTTATTGACCAAAGCCAAGCATCCTTACGCCTAGGCTTCAATTCAGGATTTAGACACGGAAATCCCCTACGGCCCGAGGAGACATGCCCATCTGCTGAATCGAGATTAATAAGTATTTCTACCGCTGTGAGCTGATCTTATCAGAAGAAAGTATCACTCACAACTGAATTTCCGGGTGGTGGGAATCAAGATTTCGCCTGGTCTAGACAGCTTATGAAGTGCCTAGCCGCCACCTAAGCCAAGGACTGAAGTCCAAGGCCCAAAGCTAAAATCCTCTGAAGAGGATTGGAGTCGGCACTTCCCAGTCTGCTTCAGCAGACTTTTGCGCTGAGCCAGGGAGTTCACTCCCTGGTTGCGAGGAATGGCTACATTCCCATGATGCAGTAGCCGGAATCGACGTAGAGAATCTGCCCGGTCATGCCACTGGAGAGGTCGCTACAGAGGAAGGCGGCGGTGTTGCCGACTTCGGTTTGGGTGACGGTGCGGCGTAGGGGGGCGATTTCTTCGACGTGGTGGATCATATCTAGAATGCCGCCGACAGCGGAGGAGGCCAGGGTGCGGATGGGGCCAGCGGAGATGCCGTTGACACGGATGCTGTTGGGGCCGAGTTCGGCGGCCAGGTAGCGCACGTTCATCTCTAGGGCAGCCTTAGCGATACCCATGACATTGTAATTGGGCACCACGCGCACCCCGCCCAAATAGCTGAGGGTGACGATGCTACCGCCCTCGGTCATCAGGGGTTTGGCCCCACGGGTGAGGGTGATCAAAGAGTAGGAACTAACATCCAGGGCCAGTTGGTAGCCGTCTTTGGAGGTGTTGCTGAAATCGCCGGAAAGATCGTCGCGGTTGGCGAAGGCAAGGCAGTGAATGAGAATATCCAGCTTGCCCCATTCTTTGCCGATGGTGCTGAAGACCTCAGAAACCTGGGCTTCGTCCTGAACGTTGCAGGGCAGAAACAGACTGGGATTGAGGGGATCCACCAAGTCCTTTACCTTACCCTCCATCTTTCCCTTTTCGTCGGGTAGGTAGGTGATGCCGAGGTTGGCCCCCGCCGCATGGAGCTGCTGGGCGATGCCCCAGGCGATGGATCGGTTGTTGGCGATGCCCGTTACCAGGGCGTTTTTCCCAGTCAGGTCTAGCATGGTTCTCTGTTGTGATTCGCATCTTGGAGTCTAAGGGAATTTGGTACCCGTGGGTAGGGGATGGCCCGATAGAATAGATGGGCTGAGACCTTGGAACCCATGGAAGTTATCCCCGCCATTGATTTGCTTGAAGGCCGTTGTGTGCGCCTCTATCAGGGCGACTATGCCCAGTCGGAGGTGTTTGACGACAACCCGGTGGCAGTGGCACGGCAGTGGGAGGAGCAGGGCGCGACTCGGCTGCATTTGGTGGATCTAGACGGGGCAAAGTCCGGTAAACCAGAGAACTGGCAGGCGATTGAGGCGATTACGCGGGCGGTGAGTATGCCCGTAGAGGTGGGCGGTGGTCTGCGAGATCGGGATCGGGTGAAGGCCCTGTTTGACCTAGGGGTACGCTACGCCATTTTGGGCACGGCGGCGATTGAGAACCCTGACTTAGTGAGCGATCTGAGTGCCGAATACCCTGGCCAGATCATCGTCGGCATTGATGCCAAGGACGGCAAAGTGGCTACGCGGGGCTGGCTAGACATTTCTGAAGTGGAGGCCGTTGACCTGGCGCAACAGATGGAACAACGGGGAGCCGCCGCCGTGATCTACACCGATATCAAACGTGACGGCACTCTAAAAGGCCCGAATATGGACGCACTACGGACGATGGCTGAGGCGGTGACGATGCCCGTGATCGCCTCCGGCGGAGTGGGTGCCCTGCGGGATTTGCTGTCTCTGTTGGCGCTGGAACCCGTGGGCGTGAAGGGCGTGATTGTCGGTCGCGCGATTTACACCGGGGATGTGAATCTGAAGGAAGCGATCCGGGCAGTGGGCAATGGCCGCTGGCAGGATGTGCCGCCAAACCTGGGCGATTCGGCCTGGGGTTAATGGGGCTGGGGTTAATGTTCTGAGATTAACTTCGAGACGCATTCGCTAAGATCAAAACACCCTTTCCCAGGAGCAACCCCGTCCTATGTCTCCTCGGTCTACCTCTTCGCCACCGATTCAGATTCCGTACAACCCCTACATTGTCCCGGCGGATGTGTCCCTACCACGGGAACAGTGGCCGACGATGTATGATTTGCCCAGCGAAGACCCTGAGGAGCCTGGGTTGCCCGACGTTCGCGGTAGCGCACCGCAAGGCGAATTTCACGACTTTCAGCCCCAACTACTCAGCGCTACGTTTCGCCTAGCAGATGTGGCGGCGGATCGCGTTTTTACCGCTGCCGACCTGAATTTGTACTACGACATCACCCATCCCCGCTGGTACAAGCGGCCTGATTGGTTTGTGGTGGTGGGTGTCCCCCGGTTCCATAACACCGACGACCTGCGGCTCAGCTACGTTGCCTGGCAAGAGCAGGTCAACCCCTACTTTGTGGTAGAACTCCTGTCTCCCGGCACGGCGGATGAAGATTTGGGGCTTGTCCAAGCCACCGACCCCAATACCCCGCCACCTAAATGGCGGGTCTACGAACAAATCCTCTGTATCCCCTACTACGTGGTGTATGACCGCTATACAGGCAATCTGCAAGCCTTTCGCCTAACGGAGGATAGGTATGCTCCAATCCCAATCACGGATGGGCGCTTTATGATCCCAGAACTAGACATTGGGCTGGGGCTTTGGCACGGAGAATTTCAGGGCTGTACGAGACAATGGATACGGTTCTTTGATACCACTGGCCAATGGATTTTGACCCCAGTGGAACAGGAGCGGGAACGGGCAGATCGAGAACGCCTCCGGGCGGAACAGGAGCGCCTCCGGGCGGAACAGGAACGCCTCCGGGCGGAATCAGCCGAGCAACAGGCGGAGCAGGAAAGGAATCGAGCCGAGCGGTTGGCTGAGTTCCTGAGAACCCAGGGCATTGACCCAGATCAGCTTGGGTGAAGTTTGCCCGTTGGGATGATCGGTTGGCCAAACGCATTCATGCTCAGACTAGAACACTAAAATTAGGTTGATGTGCCATGTTCCATCCTGGCGGTGGAGGTCAACGCGACGGATAAACTCGCGAAAGAAGAAGCGGCGTTCAGCTTCAGAAAGATCTAGCCAAAATTGGGGCAGGGCAACGGAGGGGGCTAGTTCCGCCAGGTTGACGGGGGGGAGTTGGGCGATTTGTTGTTCAATTTGGGCGATTTCTCCGCGCAGGGTGTAGCGACGTAGGGCGGCGCTTTCGTCGTCCAAGATTCCCGATTCGACCAGGGTAGGCAGTTGGTTGAGGGCAGATTCTCGCTGCTGTAATTGACGTTGCAGTTGGGATTGGGGGCTGGGAGGGGGCTCGGCGGTTGAGGTGGATCGCCGGACTTGCCATTGGGCGACGGCCTGGGGCAGGGTGTGGCAAATGTTGGCAATGACAGCCTGGAGCACCTCATCGTAGGGAATGGCGCGGCAGCGGGGTTGTTGCGGGCAGGTGGTGGGGCGCAGGTAGAGATAGCTTTGGACCTTGCCCCGCACGGTGGTGGTGGAAACGGTCATCGCACCGCCGCAGGTGTGGCACTGCACCAGTCCGGCTAGGGAGCGGGAGGCTCCAGCGGTGCGAGGGGGGAGAGGGCGGTTGCGGCGTAGCAGGCGATCAATTTGGGCGGCTTCGTCGCGGGAGATGATGGCGGCGTGGGTGTCGCGAATCACCTGGCCATCCCGGTATTGCAAATCGCCTCGGTAGACGGGATGGCTAAGCCAGCGCTGCCCGGTGGAGACCGCAATGCGCTTGCCAAACCGTTTTTCCACAAAGCGCACCGCCCCCCGCAGGGAACCGTAGAGCAAAAATTCGTTGACGAAGGCAGTGATGACTGGGGCCGCCGTGCGGTCGATCAGATAACGCCCCTGCCCCCGTCGATAGCCGTAGGGAGCCTTGCCCGGTGGCGGTAGCGCCTGAAGGCGATTGCGCGCATGACCCGCCTGTTTTTGCCGTCGCTGTTGTTGATCCTGCATGGCGGTGGCTAGGGCCATGGTGTCGTTCAGGGACAAGTCTTGGTTGAGGATCTGCGGCTGATCGCCCCCGACGCTTACCGTGGTGCCTGCCTGGGCGAGGGCGTCTAGACACCGCTGTACCGCTGCTGGGCTGTCTCCCAAATCAGCGAGGGTTTCTACCCACAGGTGATCGGCAGGGATACGCTGATTGTCGGCCAAAAGCTGGGCCAACTGGGGCCGATAGCTGGGGTCGGCGGCGATGGCCTGATCTTCGTAGACCTGTACCTCGACGGTGGGGGGCAAGTCTTGATCCGGGAAGCCTACGTTTAGGATCTCCGGGAAGGCAGGGCAAGCTGCCGTTGAGGCATGATCCTTTGAAGAACGCTTCTTAGAGGAAGGATCTGCCCCCGGATCTCGATAGTGGTAGGCCACTAGACGCATGGTGCTGAACAGCGAGTACTAGGAGTGGATCAAAAGGCTTGCTTGAGGGCTTCCCGTAAGGTCACGGCTTGGTCATCGTCAATGCTGGCCACAATCACCATCACCGTGGTGTAGTCGATTTCGCCGGGAGATTCCATACACACAAAAACAGCGGTAGCCTCATCGGACTGTCCGGCAATGCTGATGGCGTCGGTTTGTACAGGATTCAAATCCTGGGAAGCTAGGGCGTTGTCGGCTTGGTCAATACATTGGGCTACGGTCATGTCCATGGCGCGCCAGGAGTAGTAAATCGCCGGTGGCTCCTGGGCATTGGCGGCGGATGAGAACAGCGCTCCCCCGGCGAGGCAGGCGGCAATAGGGTTCCAGAACAGGGCTTTCAGCCAGCGTCCTTGATTCATGGTCAATGTCCTCCCAGGTCAATCTGCGATCTGCTCAGGTCTTATGATAGTCCGTCTTCGGCGGTTCCCTGGGCTGGGGCGCACGGCGGTGCGCCCGTACGGGTTGGGTTGTGACAAGATAGGAAACAGAGTTGTCGATGGGGTGAACGACCCGTGCAAATTACGTTTTTGGGGACAAGTTCTGGGGTGCCCACCCGATCCCGCAATGTGTCGAGTGTGGCGCTGCGGCTACCCCAGCGGGCGGAGGTGTGGCTGTTTGACTGTGGTGAGGGCACCCAGCACCAGTTTTTGCGCAGCGAGTTCAAATCTAGCCAAATTCGCCGGATTTTCATCACCCACATGCACGGTGACCACATTTTTGGGTTGATGGGGCTGCTGGCGAGCTGTGGATTGGCAGGCAATCGGCAGCAGCGCATCGATATCTATGGCCCCAAGCCGCTGAATGACTACCTGCAAGCCTGTCGCCGCTATTCCCAAACCCACTTCACCCTGCCGATTAAAGTTCACGCGGTAGAACCGGGGTTGGTGTTTGAGGATGAGGACTTTCGCGTCTTTTGCGACCGTTTGGAACACCGAGTGCCCGCCTATGGCTATCGGGTGGAGGAACGGGATCGTCCGGGGCGGTTTGATGTGGAGCGCGCCCAGGCCTTGGGGATTCCCTCCGGCCCCCTCTATGGCCAACTCAAGCAGGGAAAGCGGGTCACCCTAGAGGATGGCCGCGTCATCAACGGAGCCGATCTGTGCGGGCCGGATCTGGTGGGGCGCAAGCTCGTCTACTGCACCGACACCATTTACTGTGATCGGGCCGTTAGCCTCGCTGAAGGGGCCGATGTGCTGATCCACGAAGCCACCTTTGCCCACCAGGATGCCGATCTAGCCTACCAGCGACTCCATTCTACCTCCACCATGGCAGCCCAGGTGGCCCTAGGGGCGCAGGTGCAGCAGTTGATCATGACCCACTTCAGCCCCCGCTACGCCCCCGGAAACAGCGTTCAGCTTTCGGATTTGCTGGCCGAAGCCAGGGCCATTTTCCCAAACACCATCATGGCCCACGACTTTCTAGTTCACGACATCTTGCGCCAAGAGGAAAAAGTACTGGTGTCCTCAGTTTCGTAGGGGCAGCGGGGTAACAAGGGCGGCGGAGCAGCAGCTTGTTTCAAGCGTTCCTGAATGTCACTGAGTCGCTTCTCCTCATCCACGGCGGGGCGCGGCATCGGTACTTCGGTATTTGGCCAAGTATGGAGATCGTGGCAGGGGCAGGGGCAGGTATTGAGGCCCAAAATGGGGATGACCAAGGGCATCTCGCAACGGGCACAGGCCGCCATTTCCCAGGCAGGCGTCAGCATGGTGGCGATGCTTTGGGTGGTGCCCTCCAGGTAGCACCCCTGGCCGCTCGTCACCATAATCTGATGCCAACAGTCTTCAAAGGATTGGCTATAGCCGCCTTTGTAAAAAATCGGTGATGGTAGGCATTCTCCCCGCTCCTCTGCCAGCACCACGGGTTTGCCCAACTGAAACCAGTGGGCCAAAAATTCCCTCACCTGTTCTTGGCTAGCCATAATCCCCCTGCCCAGTGCTCTCCTAGGCCAAGTTGTGTGACCTCAAGATTTCTAAGCTTAGTAGTAATGCTGTGATCCTAGCGGTTTTATCCCTTGTCTCCCTGCCCGAAAAGCGATTCTTTGGGAAGTTTGCAGATTTGTCCCGGCGTGACCCCAGCGTGAACTTTTAGGGCTTGCCTTGCTAGGATCAGGCATAGTTCACGAGTCTATTCCCCATGTCCTCTGCCGTCACCGCTCCCCCTACTCCATCCTGGACACCCATTATTGACGCCTTTACCGCCGCCCTTGGCCCAGATAAGGTGGTGCGGCGCAAGGAAGAACTGCTGGTCTACGAGTGCGATGGTCTCACCAGCTATCGACAGCGTCCGGCGGTGGTGGTGCTGCCCAACTCCACGGAGGAAGTGGCGGCGGCGGTGAAAATCTGCAATCGCTTTCAGGTGCCCTTTGTGGCGCGGGGGGCCGGAACCGGGCTATCAGGGGGGGCGCTGCCCATTGAGGATTCCGTCCTCATTGTTATGGCTACCATGCGAAACATTTTGGACATCGATCTAGAGAACCAGCGGGTGGTGGTGCAGCCCGGAGTGATTAACAACTGGGTCACCCAGGCGGTCAGCGGGGCCGGGTTTTACTACGCGCCGGATCCCTCCAGTCAGTCGGTCTGTTCCGTGGGGGGCAACGTGGCGGAAAATTCCGGCGGCGTCCACTGCCTTAAGTATGGCGTCACCACCAACCACATCCTCGGCCTCAAGGTGGTCACCCCCAGCGGCGACATTGTGGACATCGGTGGCCCCGTGGCCGAAACGCCAGGGTACGACCTGACCGGAGTCTTCGTCGGTTCCGAGGGCACCCTGGGCATCGCCACCGAAATTACGCTGCGGATTCTCAAAGCGCCCGAATCCATCCAAGTGCTGCTGGCGGACTTTACCTCCGTGGAAGCGGCGGGAGAAGCCGTTTCGGCCATCACCAGCGCCGGGATTATCCCCGCCGGGATGGAAATGATGGACAACTTTAGCCTCAACGCCGTAGAAGATGTGGTGGCGACCAACTGCTACCCCAGGGATGCGGCGGCGATTTTGTTGATTGAGATCGACGGCCTCCCCGCCGAGGTGAAGGCCACCGGGGAGCGCATCGATCACCTCTGTCGCCAAAACGGTGCCCGCAGCATCACCGTCGCCACCGACCCCGAAGAACGGCTGCGCCTGTGGAAGGGCCGCAAAGCCGCCTTCGCCGCCATGGGCAAACTCAGCCCCGACTACTACGTGCAGGATGGCGTCATTCCCCGCACCCAACTGCCCTACGTACTGAAGGAAATCGAAGCCCTCGGTGCCCACCATGGCTATCGGGTGGCCAATGTGTTCCATGCGGGCGACGGCAACCTGCACCCGCTAATTCTCTACAACAATTCCATTCCTGGCCAATTGGAACAGGTGGAGGAGCTCGGTGGCGACATCCTCAAGCTCTGCATCAAGGTGGGGGGTAGCATCTCCGGCGAGCACGGCATTGGGGCCGACAAGCGCTGCTACATGCCCGAT
>CAZWNR010000109.1:0-9811 GCA_964635665.1 uncultured bacterium
ATGGAGAGGCCGTCGAAGGTGGCGGTGCCGCGCCCAATTTCGTCCAATAGCACCAGGGATCGAGGGGTGGCGTGGTTGAGGATATTGGCGGTTTCGTTCATTTCCACCATGAAGGTGGATTGGCCGCTGGCGAGGTCGTCCACGGCCCCAACGCGAGTGAAGATGCGGTCGCACACCCCTAGCTTGGCGGATTTGGCGGGGACAAAACTACCCACCTGGGCCATCAGTTGAATCAGCCCCACCTGGCGCAGGTAGCAGCTTTTACCGCTGGCGTTGGGGCCAGTCAGGATAATCAAATCCTGCTCGGTGGCGGAGTCGCGATCTGCGGGAATTGTCCCCAAATAAATGGAGTTCGGCACAAAGAATCCCGCTGGCAAAAGCTGTTCTACCACAGGGTGACGGCCCTCGGTGACGGCAATGGCACGGGAATCTTCAATCTCAGGGCGGCAATAGCCCTGGAATACCGCTACTTCTGCGAGACCACAGAGCACATCGGCGGCGGCCACGGCGGCGGCCACTTTGCGGATCAGTTCCGCCTGGGCACCGACCTGTTCCCGCAGTTGGTTGAAAATCTCGTACTCCAGGGCGTTGATCTCCGCCTCAATGTTGAAGACTCGCGCCTCCCGTTCCTTGAGTTCCGGGGTGATGTAGCGCTCCTCGTTGGTGAGGGTTTGCTTGCGGATGTAGTCGTCGGGGGCTTGGTCGGCCCGGGCGCGGGAAATGCTGATGTAGTAGCCAAAGGCTTTGTTGAAGCCCACTTTGAGGGTAGAAATCCCGGTGCGCTTACGTTCGGCGGGTTCCAGTTCGGCAATCCACCGCTGATCATCCACCGCCTGCTGACGGAGGTTATCGAGCTGGGCGTTTACCCCATCACGGATCAGGTGGCCCTCGGTCAGGTACAGGGGCGGATTTTCCACCAGGTGCGCCCGTAGGGTTTGGCCCAGTTGCTCTAGTTCCGGGGGCACGTACTGAAGCGCCTTTAGGTAAGGGGATTTGGCCCGTTCCGCCAGGGCCGCCAAGTCCGGCAGTCGCAGAAAGGATTCCGCCAGCGCCACCAAGTCCCGCGCATTGGCCGTCCCCGATCCGGCCCGACCCGCCAGCCGTTCTAAATCATAAATCTGCCGCAGACGGTGCTGGAGCATTTGCCGCAGATTGCCATCCTGCAACAGTTCCGCAATGGTGTCCTGGCGGGCCTGAATGCCTTTGACATCGAGCAGCGGTTGCAGCAGCCAACGCCGCAGGGTGCGCCCGCCCATGGCCGTCACCGTGCGATCTAGCGCCCACAGCAGCGAGCCATTGTAGGTGCCGTCCCGCTGGGTTTGGGTAATTTCCAAATTGCGGCGGGTTTGGTGGTCAATCACCAGGTAGGCCGACAGGGTGTAGGTGCTGAGGGGCTGCAACGGAGCCTGCACCGTCTTTTGGGTGTCTTCCAGGTAATCCAGCAGGCCCCCCGCCGCCCGCACCGCCAGGGGCAAATGGTCGCAGCCCAGGCCCTCCAGCGACCGCAGCCGAAACCGCTGCAACAGTCGCTGCCTTGCCTCGCTCTGGCTAAAGGGGCCTTGGGGCCGCAGGGTATAGCAAAACTGGCGGGGCAGATAGTCCGGCAACTGATCCGACCGATCCCCCGGTCGCAGCATCGCCCCCAGGTTGGGCGCATCCACCGGAAACAGCACCTCGGCAGGTTGCAGCCGCAGCAATTCTTGACCCAAGGCTTCCGTATCTTCCCCCTGGGTTGTCAGAAATTCTCCGGTAGACACATCGGCAAAGGCCAGCCCCCAATGGTGCCCCGCCACCACCACCGAGGCCAAAAAGTTATTCTGGCTGGCGCTCAGCATCCCCTCTTCGATCACCGTACCGGGGGTAATCACGCGGGTCACCTCCCGCTTCACCAAGCCCTGGGCCAGGGCCGGGTCTTCCACCTGGTCGCAGATGGCGATGGCATACCCCTTTTCCACCAGCAGCGTGCAGTAACGATCCAGGGCATGGTGGGGAATCCCCGCCAGGGGCACCTTGCCAATCGCCTTGCCAGCATCCTTACTGGTTAGCACCAATTCCAGTTCGCGGGCAATGGCAATGGCATCCTGAAAAAAGGTCTCAAAAAAATCCCCCACCCGGTACAGCACCAGGGCATGGGGATACTGCTCCTTCATCTCCACGTAGTGCCGCATCATTGGCGTTAGGTCGTCCCAGTTTACCGAGCGATGGTCGGCATAGCGCACCGTATGTTTGGCCAACCGCTCCGGCAGGTCAATCTGCGCAGGAGAGGGTTCCGGGGAAAACGGTTCAGCGGGAGAAGCCTCGGTCGGGGACGGCTCGATGGGAGAATCGGCAGGGGAACCGGACATGGCAAGCGTTGGGGGCGATGAGCTAGGGATGGTGATTCAGCTTCCAGGGACGAGGCTGATCCATGTCCAAATATCGTTGCATATTTTATCGGCAGGGTAATGTCCATAGGCGTTATCCTGCTTTGCACCCAGGGGCCATCAACGGTGGATTATCATGCCAGGGTTTGCTAGGGCGATGGTTCAAAAACCGGATTGCTGGCACACCGTACGGCTACTTTAGCGACGGTATCAAGCCCAATTCTTGGCTCCCTCAGAGATGGCAGCATCCATCTCTATTTGGGTTGCGGGGGAGAGATTGGGCCGATGCAGAATGCCCGACAGGGTTTCTACGGCGACGGTGAGGGGAAAGATCTTGACCTGGCCGCTCTCATCAATGATGAACTCAATGCGACTGCCGCTGACAAGCTTGAGATGTTGCCGAATTTCGTCTGGCAGGGTAATTTGCCCGGTGACGGTGACGGTGGTGCTGAGCATGATGAGAAGGGTTGAAGGTGCCTTGTGCCTATCTTATCGAAACCCTTGATTTGATCTGGCTAACTATCTAGATTAATACCCCCTAGAGCTTTTCACGGTTGGCAAACACATCCCGAAATGGCCCCAGGAATTTTCGTTCTGGTGACCAATCGCTAATGGCAAACACAATGTCGGAGAAGGCTCCGCTGTAGGTGGTTTCTAGGGCCTGCCGAAAATCTAGGGCGGTGCGGTGGGTGTCATTGGCAAACGCGCCACAGCCCCAGGCCCCTAGGACGAGGGTGGAATAGCCGTAGGCTTGGGCAATGGCGAGGATGCGGTGAATGCGTTTTTGCAAGAGGTCGCCCGATTGCGGCTGGCCGATGGTGGGCGCGTAGGGGGCGGCGCAGGTGATGACACTCAGCAGCCAGGGCTGGGGCAGTTCGGTGCCGTCATCCTGGCGAAAGACGGGCACGTTGGGGGAATAAATCGCCCAATCCGTTGAGTCTGGGAGGGGCCGCTGGCTGTGGGCCGCATACATGGGGTCGTTGATGAGGGTCTGATAGAGGGCACTGGATCGACACAGTACTTCCTCCTGCGCCCTGGCTCCGTTTAGAACGCCGCCGCCTGGGGTTAGCCCGTTGGCAAAATTGAGGGCCAGGGGTTGCAAGCCCTGCTCTATCAGCCGTTGTGCCGCGCCCACCGTGGTTTCGTTGGTGACTTGGATGGTGGTTTTCTGGAATGAGGCTTGCCCCTGATTTGGCAGGGGCGCATTGGGGGGAATGCTGACTTTTGCCGCGCAGGCCGCTTGCACCGCATCTCGCCAAGCAATGGTCTGCCCAGAACGATCTGTATAGAAACCAGCCTGGGCTGCTTCTATCGCAGACCGACCGAGGGCGGCGGCCACCTCCCGAGAGAGGTGTAGCTCTCGCTGCCGAGCGGTGGCCATGGGTTCGGAATCAAGGCAAGGCAAAACATGTAAGGTCGTCATTGGGCTTAGCGGGTTGCTGGTGAGGGAAGGGGGCGCAGGGTGGCCATGGCTAAGGGCAAGCGCAGGGGAGCCAAATGCGCTCACTGAGCGACTTGGCATAGGGGCATGGCTGAGGGGATGAAACTACCCTGTGACATTGACCAATACTATTGTAGAAAGTCAATTCAATAATTTTAGCTTATATTTTGAATCGAAAATTGCAGTTGAGTTTTGGGGTTTGGGGTGTTCCATCCTCGAAATGTTTCGTATAGACTCAATGACATAGAGAGAGCGGAAAAGATTTAGTTTTCTAAATCATAACTGTTCAAAGCCCGCCCTCAAGACACTCAACGGTTCACGCATAGGGCCAGCGGTCTGGTCTCTGGCGGTGGCCCCATAGCTTTTTCACGATTTTTATCCACGTTATTTCCAGCGTCCTGGTTGCAGAGGCGTTGAAAGGAGGTTTTATGTCTGATTTTTCTCGAATCACGCGCCGCAAGTTTATGGTTACCGCTGGGGTGTCGGCGGCTAGTTCAGTATTCTTGAAGGGCTGCCTTGGCAATCCTCCTTCGGCCACCACCCAAACGGCTACCCCGGTTTCAAACACTCCCGCTCCTGGCCCTGTGGCCGCTGGCGATGCCCCAGAAGTGACCACCATTAAGCTGGGCTACCTGCCCATTGTGGAGTCGTCGCCGCTGATCATTGCTCAGGAAAAAGGATTTTTTGCCAAATACGGAATGACCGGAGTTGAGGTGTCCAAGCAAGCCAGTTGGGCTGCCGCACGGGATAACGTCACCATTGGTTCGGCTGGGGGCGGCATCGACGGTGGCCAATGGCAGATGCCCATGCCCCATCTGCTTAGCGAAGGCATCATTACCAATGGTCAAAAGGTGCCCATGTATGTGCTGGCCCAGTTAAATACCCAAGGTAATGGGATTGCGGTTTCCGGTGCCCACGCGGGCAAGGGCTTAGGGCTAGATGTCTCTAGCGCCGCCGACTATATTAAGGGCTTTCCCTCCAACCAAGGCCGCAAGTTCAAGGCCGCCTTTACCTTCCCCAACGCTAACCAAGACTTTTGGATTCGCTACTGGTTTGCCGCTGGGGGGGTTGATCCTGACCAAGACATTGAGCTGTTAACGGTACCCGCCGCCGAGACCGTGCAGGGAATGCGTAACGGCACCATGGATGCCTTTAGCACGGGCGACCCTTGGCCCTACCGCATTGTGGCCGATGGCATTGGTTTTCTGGGGGCGCTAACCCAGGAAATGTGGTCCTTCCACCCCGAAGAATACCTGGCGCTGCGGGCCGACTGGGTGGATGCCAACCCCAAGGCCACCAAGGCCCTGCTCAAGGCTGTGATGGAAGCCCAACAATGGTGCGATGACCCCGCCAACCGGGCCGAACTCGTGACCATTACCGCTGGGCGTAACTACTTCAACATTCCCCCTGAGGTGCTGAAGGCTCCCTTCGATGGTAATTACAAAATGGGGGATGGCAAAGCCGATATCAACAGCTTTGACGCTGGCCCACTGTACTGGAAGGATCCCAAGGGCAGTGTCTCTTACCCCTACAAGAGCCACGACCTTTGGTTCCTCACCGAGAGTATGCGCTGGGGTTTCCACAAAGATAAGCTCGCCGATTTTGACACCGCCAAGCGCATTGTCGATGCGGTTAACCGCGAAGATCTCTGGCGCGAAGCCGCGACCGAAGCCGGATTCACCGCCGATATTCCCTCCGACACCTCTCGTGGCGTAGAGACCTTCTTCGACGGCATTAAGTTTGACCCGGCTAACCCCGAGGCCTACCTCAAGAGCCTCGCCATTAAGCGGGTTTAGGAAAGAGTTGGGTAGTGAGGTGGCGGGATAGTGAGGTCGTGGGAGGAAGAACCCCTATCTCACCATCACACCTTCTCACTCTCCCTCTTCCCCCAGTCTTGGTTCGGGCCTATGAACTTCAGAGTGGGCTGCAACTCCATCGCCAAATGTTCGTTGCGGCATCATCGCCCTCTGAGCCTGAACCAGCCTACCTCGGCTTCCCCTACCCCCACTTGGGGTAGTCGGGGTGGGTTTCCTCCTCACCCCTGGGCTGTTGTTTTAGCAGCCTTGCAGAATGCAAACCGACGTACACACGAGATAGGACAACATCACTATGGTTACTCAGGCACCCATACGTTCCCAGGCTCGACCCAACCCTGCTTTAGGCAAAGTTCAACAGTTCTGGCAGAAAAATGCCTCGGAAGTTATCCCGCCCATCATTGGCATTGCCGTCTTTTTAACGGTGTGGCAACTGCTGTCTTGGTCAGGGGTGACGCGCCTTCCTGGCCCCCTCAGCCTGTGGACAGACACCCGCACCCGCGAGCTTTTGCTCTATCCCTTTTACGACTTAGGTGGATTAGATAAAGGATTGTTCTGGCAAACCCTGGCTAGCTTAGGTCGAGTCGCTAAGGGTTATACCGCCGCCGCTGTAGTGGGGATATCGGTTGGGGTTTTGGTGGGCACTAGCCCCTGGTTGAACAAAGCGACGTATCCGATTTTCCAATTTCTGCGGATGGTGGCTCCCCTAGCCTGGGTACCCATTGCCCTGGTTGCGTTGCAGCAAAACCAGCCCGCCGCTATCTTCGTGATTTTCATTACCGCCGTATGGCCGATTTTGATTAACACCATCGAAGGCGTGCGGCAAATTCCCGAAGACTACAACAACGTTGCCAAGGTTCTCCAACTCTCCCGCAAAGACTATTACTTCAACATCCTGTTTCCCTCAGCCCTGCCCTACATTTTTACCGGATTGCGGATTGCCATTGGTCTAGCTTGGCTGGCCATTATTGCCGCAGAAATCGTAATGTCTGGCATCGTTGGAATTGGCTTCTTCATCTGGGATGCCTACCAGCAAAACTACATCAGCGAAATCATTCTGGCGGTGCTCTATATCGGCTTTGTTGGTCTACTTTTGGATCGCCTAATCGCCCTACTCCAAATGAAAATTGCCCCCACCCGCAAGTAGGGCATGTATCAAGCAGCAGGATTTAATTATCCGTAGGATGGGCACTGCCCACCATTAGCTTGGATTACTAAGATTTGGTGCATTGCGACCAAGAAGATTTTTCCCACATTGCTTAAGGATATTGGTGCCGCGAATGCACCCTACGGGATTTGACGACGTGATTTGTTAAGGAGGATATCATGAGCTTGTTGGTTGCTGTGGATCAGGTGGATAAGGTATTTTCCCTGTCCGGTGGTGGGGAATATATCGCCCTGAAGGGAATTGATTTACAGATTAAGCAGGGGGAATTTGTTTCTTTCATTGGTCACTCTGGTTGCGGAAAATCTACCCTGTTGAACATGATTGCAGGGCTGTCGTTGCCTAGTTCTGGGGTTTTGACCTTGGAAGGGAAAAAGATTACTGAACCTGGCCCAGATCGCATGGTGGTGTTTCAAAACTATTCTCTGTTACCCTGGCGCACGGTGCGCGAAAACATAGCCCTAGCGGTAGATACGGTGTTTGGCGATTTGCCCAAGGGCGAGCGACGCAGCATTGTGCAAGAACACATCAATCTGGTGGGTTTACAGCACGCAGCAGACAAAATGCCCGATCAGCTTTCCGGCGGGATGAAACAGCGGGTTGCCATTGCCCGTGCCCTCGCCATTCGGCCTAAATTGCTGCTGCTCGATGAACCCTTTGGGGCGCTAGATGCCCTGACTCGCGGCAATCTACAAACCCAGCTCATGCGGATTTGCGATGAGAACAATGTGACCGCCGTGATGGTGACCCACGATGTGGATGAGGCAGTGTTGCTGAGCGACCGCATTGTGATGCTGACCAACGGCCCTGGTGCCGAGATTGGCAACATTTTGGAAGTGGATATTCCCCGTCCTCGCAAGCGGATGGAGGTGGTAGAGCATCCCAGCTACTACAGCTTGCGCAGCGAGATTATCTACTTCCTCAATCAACAAAAGCGGATCAAAAAACTGAGGGCCAGAAAGACCCAGGCCGTCGCCCGCCACGGGTTAGAAAAGGTGAATTTAGACATTGGCTTTGTGCCCCTTACCGCCTGCGCCCCGGTAGCCATTGCGAAAGAAAAAGGCTTCTTTGCTAAGCACGGCCTAGATGAAGTCAACCTAGTGCGCGAAACGAGCTGGCGCGGCATTGTAGACGGCATTGCGGGGGGATATCTCGATGCGGCCCAAATGCCCTCTGGAATGCCCCTCTGGTTCTCCTTGGGAGGGCACCACAATCGGCCCCTGCCCGTGGTTTCTGCCCTCACCATGACCCGCAACGGCAACGCCATCACCCTGGCCCGCCGCTTCTACGAGCAAGGGGTTCATAGCCTAGCGAGCTTCCGGGAGATGCTTCACAACACCCCCGAAACCCAGCACCGCATGGGTATGGTGCATCCTTCTTCCATGCACAATCTGCTGCTGCGCTACTGGTTGGCGGCGGGGGGCATCGACCCAGACAAAGACCTGGCCCTGCAAACCATTCCCCCCGCTCAGATGGTGGTGGACTTGAAGGGCAACTCCATCGACGGCTTCTGCGTGGGCGAGCCCTGGAACCTGCGGGCCAGCATGGATGAGGTGGGCTTTACCATCGCCACCGACCGGGAAATCTACGACGGCCATCCCGGCAAGGTGCTGGGCGTACGGGAAGCCTGGGCCAGCGCCTACCCCAATACCCACATTGCGCTCACCAAGGCGCTGCTGGATGCCTGCCGCTATTGCGCCGACCCCGAAAACGAGCCGGCAATTCGGCAAATTCTCTCCCAGCGCACCTACTTGGGTACCCCGGTCGAGTACATCCACCTGGGCAACCCCAATAGCACCATCTGCGAACTCAACCAGCCCATGCGCGAGTATGCTCACCACATCTTCTTCGGCAACGGTGCCAACCGTCCTAGCCGCACCGAGCACCTCTGGCACATGACCCAATTGGCCCGCTGGGGTGACGTTCCCTTCCCCCGCAACTGGCTGGAAATTCTAGAGCGCATCGTGCGGGTGGATGTCTACAGCACCGCCGCCCGCGAACTGGGGATGCTGGATGCCAAGTTTACTCGCGGCAGCATCCACCTCTTCGACGGCACCGACTTCGACGCCGAAGACCCCATTGGTTACCTGAATAGCCTCGCCATCAAGCGCGATATCACCATCGCCGAAGTGCTGCTCGATGCGCCGGAAATGGCCCGCGCCGCCTAGGGTCTGGCTCTCCCTCACCCTAAATCCCTCTCCCCAAGGAGAGGGACTTTGACCAAACTTCCGGCTCCCCTCTCCTCCCTGGGCTACCGCTTATACATAAGTCTCTATTGCGCTTGATGCCTGGGGTCGATCCCCCCAAGCCCCCCATAAAAAGGGGGGGGACTGGATTAAAAGTCCCCCGTGGAAAGGGGGATTTTGGGGGGTCCACCAGGTATGACGGCATGAAAGATGCCCATGAGCGGTAGCCTCCCCCTCCTCTCGTCTCCTCCTCCACCCACTCACACCCAGGAGTTTTCTATGCAATCTCCCCCCCTCAAGCTCAAGTCCCGTCGTTCGGATCGCCCTGCCATGCAACAGCTCGATTATCCTCAACCGCTTACCGCCCAGGGCTTCCTAGTCTTTGACCAGGTTTCCAAGGGGTTCCCCACTGCCAAGGGCATCTACCCGGTGCTGGAGAACGTCAACCTCACCATCAACGAGGGCGAATTTGTCTGCTTTATTGGCCACTCCGGCTGCGGCAAATCTACCCTACTGAGCTTGGTGTCGGGTTTTCAGCAGGCCACGGGCGGTTCAGTAACGCTGAAGGGCCAGCCCATTCTTCAGCCCGGCCCCGACCGCATGGTGGTGTTCCAAAACTATGCTCTGCTGCCCTGGCGCACGGTGTTTGAGAACGTCTACCTGGCGGTCAAAGCCGTGTGGCCCGAAAAGCCCGAAGCCCAAAAACGCGCTATCGTGCGGGAACACTTGGCCATGGTGGGCCTTACCGAAGCGGCGGATAAGCGGCCTGACCAAATTTCAGGGGGGATGCGCCAGCGGGTGTCGATTGCCCGCGCCCTGGCTATTCGCCCAGAGGTGCTGGT
>CAZWNR010000110.1:0-9719 GCA_964635665.1 uncultured bacterium
AGGGCTAGGAGGGTGAGGGTGGGGTTGGCATGGCCTCCGGTGGGAAATACCGAACTGCTAGCTATGAACAGATTGGCGCAGCCATGCAGTTGGCCGTGCTGATCCACCACCCCCTGGCCCGGATGGCGACCCATGCGGGTGGTACCCATGTGGTGGGAGGAATCGGTGAGGGTGGCCCAAGCCCCCTCCTGGATGACTGGATCGCCGTCTAGTAGAGGGCTCTCTAAACGGCCTAGGCCCAAGGCCTGCAACCGCTGGCCCAGCAGGTCGTGAAACCGCGCTAGGCTGTCTTGATCCTGGCGAGAAATGGCTAGGTAGACCTGAAGGCGGGGCTGGCCTAGGGCATCCCGCTGACGGCTGAGGCAGACTCGGCTGTGCCGCTGGGGGCTTTGCTCTAGGTGATTGCGCAGGAGGATGTAAGGGTAAGGAATAGGGCGGTTAAACCGCTTATGGATAAAATAACGTGCCATTTCTCCTAGGTGGGGCCAAAATGCGGCTAAATTCTGAGATTGAATCGATCCCCACTGGCCTCGCTTGAGGTAGCTACCCACCTGTTTGAAGGCTTGGGTGGCGGCAGCTAGGTCAAAGGTCGATCCGGGCAGTAGTTCCGCATAGTGATTCAAGAGCTGGTGCTGGCGCTGCTGGCGATCCGTGAGGCGCAGGCCCAACTGAACAAAACCGCCGCGAGTGCGGCACAGGTCTTGAAAAATTGGGGATCTCAGGGTTTTGGCGGTGGGATAAATGCGTCCGGCGATCAGCTTGGGATGCTCCATGTAGTATCGCCCCACCAGGTCGTGGCCATTGCCCAGCCCATTGGGGCAGTGCCGCTGGGAGGCCAGCAGCAGCCGCGCATTTTCCCAGCCCCCGCAGGCCAAGATCACCACCCGACTGCTCACCCAAAACTGATTGCCCGAAAGGGTTTGCACCTGAAGCCGCTGAAGGGCTGTCAGATCGGGATTGGGCTCTAGTTCCGTAACGTTGGCGTTGATGCAGATACTAAGGTTGGGAGCCTGCCGCAGGAGGGGGCCGTACATTTGACGCAGCTTGGGCACCGAGGGAGCATAGACGGCCACGGTAGGGGTCAGGATTGGATCGTGCAGCAGGTCATGACGGTGATGACCCAGGATTTGGCCCGGCCACGTCTGGAGGGCAAACTGCCGAGGATTCGGTAAACCCAAGAGTTGGGCCGCTCGATCATAGAAGGGGGCTAGGGTCGCTAGGTCGAAGGGCCAGCCGCTGTCGGCCACCCAGTCGCGCTCGTCAAAGTCAATGGGGTTGAGGGTCATGCACCGCCCGCCCCAGGTATTAGTAGACCCGCCAAAATAGCGGTTGCGTGACACATAGCCTTGCTCCAACCGCATGGGATGGCCGACGGTTTGCACGTCATAGAGGGCCTGGGTTGGGGCATCGGGGGCAAAGGCACCGCTTTCTAACATCAACACCTGGTAAGGGGTGTTGAGAAATTCCCGCGCAATGGCAATGCCCGCTGCGCCCCCACCTACAATGCAGATATCCGACTGCAACAGCGTCCGTCGATCCACTTGGGCCGCATCAATCACTGGCATGGTGGTTTAATCCTTACAATCGGTGGACTTATCCCAAATCCGGCTGGTTTTCCCTCGTTATCCGTGGGTGGGGAGACCTCACCCCTAGCCCCTACCTACGGTTAGACGGTCTGAAAATCGGAGGGATAGAAGTCGGATTTACGCTGAACATCGATGGTTATCGTTGAAGGTGCCGTGCTAGCGGCATGGGCGATGGGTATCAAACCCTGATTGCAAACTCTGATGTCAAGGGGTAACGGTGGCAGTGGCCCGCTCAGCCTGATCAGACTGCTGGGAAGATGCAGCTAGGGCTTGCTCAAACCCCTGCCGCAACCTATCGAGCTGCCGAGCCTTTAGGTGCAAAAGGTAGCGGGGCGATAGCAGAATTAACCGAGCCTGGAGGGCCTCGGTCACAGGCAAATCAAAGACCTTCGGTGCCGCCGCCCAGGCCGATCCCTGGGTGAGTAGCCGCCGGCGGTAGGCCAAATCGGTATAGATCGGCAGCTTGTGGTGCAGGGGAAAGGGGTAGGTCGAGGCCTCAATGCCTAGGCCTTGCAGCGTCCTTAGTACCTTGGGCACAGACAATCCGGGCCGGGTAATCTGCACCGGATAGCCCTGGTAAAACCCACCCTGCTGAGCCTCAGGGGCCAAGTAGGGCACCTCTAGGCCATCGATGCCTCCGAGGGTGGCCCTTAGGCGATCCCCATTGCACTGCTTCAAGCCATTAAAGATCGCCAGGTAGTCCAGATCCACATCCGCGAGTAGGGCACCCAAGGGGGCCATCCGACGCTTGTAGCCGATGCCCGTGGCGCTAAAATCCGCCAGTCCTACCTCCGTCAACAAAGGCCCGTGGCGGTTGAAATGGCCCCAGGCCGACATACGCAGATAGTAGTCTCGCCGATCGGTGACCACGATACCGCCTTCCCCCGCCGCCACTGCCTTGCTGCCCTGGAGGCTAAACACACCCAGATCGCCCCAACTGCCGCAGGGTCGCCCCGCCCAACTTGCCCCGTGGGCATGGGACACATCCTCAATCAGGGCAATCCCTCGGCCTTTTACCACCCGCTGGAGGCGATCCATATCCGCCGGAAACCCCCACACATGGACGACCATCACCGCCCGGGTGCGGTCTGTAATCTGGCGGGCCACGGCATCAGGATCTAGGGTAAACGTGGCGGCATCAACATCTGCAAATACCGGCTCGGCCCCAGCATTCACGATGGGATCAATGGAGGCATGAAAGGTGCAGGACGGCACAATCACCTGGTCTCCAGGGCCAATATTGAGGGCAAACAGGGCCGCTTCAATGGCTGAGGTACCATTGCAAAACGTCAGGCCATACTGCCGATGGAGTAGGGCCGCATAGCGGTGCTCAAACTCTTCAATAAAGGCTGGATAACGAGAGATCTGCCCTCGCACCACTGCCTGCCCGACACGGTTCAGTTTTTGGGTTAGAAGCGCTGTTTTTAGCCAGATTAATTTTGCCTCTTTAATCATCTTTATAGAATTCCCTTTTTTCACTATTTTTGAGTATTTTTCTATTCATTTTTAGTCTTTCTAGCAGTTCTTAGTTTAGAGAGGCACCCATTGATTGGTCTGCCTGACCCAATGTTGAAAAGCCTTGATTGCTCCTGGTTTGGGTGGTGCGATAGCGAAAAACGACCAGTCCCATAGCGGATTTTACTTGGATGAGGTATATTGCGAGCCCCCCTCTACCATCCTTAACGAGGGGGGGCTTGCGACAGATCTCCCTTGTCCTGATTAGGAGAAGGAAGGAACTTTAACAAGGTACCTCATGCGGCTTGAATTTACTCTGTTGAACTCTTAAGCCCATTCAAAAATATCTTTGATTCCTAATAAAATCGCCTCCTATTTGTAGATTCTATGGCTTTAGATGAGATCTGTGGTAGACGAAAATGTTTTAGAAAAGTAGCGTAATTCGATTGACATAAGAATGCCAAATTGCCAGTATCGCCAAGTTATTTAACGATATGTTTCATGGAGTCCAGGTACGGTAAGGCGGCAGATTGGCCCTTGTCTTGCTGGGGGTGATGTTAGGGTGAAATGACAATAGCTTAAAGCTTCGATTAATTTTTTAATAAACTCACTTCTTGCTCGTGATACAGGGTTAGTCCCTGAACGCCGAGGCGATCCTTAGTAACGAACAAATTGAAGCGATGTCAGGGAGATCAATCATCGACCGATTCAATCCAAAGATGACTCGATAACAACAATGGATATTCAGCAATACTGGCTTGTTTTCAAGCGTCGCTGGTGGCCAGCCACCCTGGTTTTTGCGACCGTTTCAACGCTGACGGTGATGGCCTTGTCTGCCCAGCAACCGATCTATCAGGCCGAGGGCAAAATTCGCTTTACCCCCGAAGATCGCACCTCTGCCCTCACGGGTTTGGGCACCGAGGGGGCGTTTCACCCCCTAGTCGAGTCCAATAACCCCATGACCACCGAAATGGCGGTGATTCGCTCGGAGCCGGTGATGCAGGCCACCCTGGCTAGGCTAGATACCCTTCTGCCCCAGGGCCACACCCTCTCCCACCAAACCCTGCAAAAAAAATTAGTGCTCACCACCCTGCGCGGCACCGATATTCTGCTGCTGAGCTTTCAGGATGTGAACCCCGATCTGGCGGCGACCGTGGTCAATACGGTGATGCAGGAATATTTAGATAACCATGTGCGAGAGAACCGCAGCACCGTGATGATGGCCCGAGCCTTTATTGAACAAGAGTTGCCGGGGGCTGAGGCCCAGGTGCAGCAAGCGGAGGCCGCTCTGCGCCAGTTCCAGGAAGCCCATCAGGTGGCGGCCCTGGAGGAGGAAAAGGTAGCCGTGGTAACCGCCGCTGAGGCGCTGCGCCAGCGGGTAGCTGAGGCCGCCTCGGCCCTCCAGGATACCAGCGAGCAGTCGCGCACCTTTAGCCAGCAGTTGGGGATGTCGCCCAAGGAGGCGATTGCCATCACCACCCTGAGCCAGTCTCCCGGTGTGCAAACCGTGCTGACCCAGTACCAGGAGGTGGAATCGCAATTGGCCAACGAGCGAGTGCGTTACTACGATGACAGCCCAGTGGTGCAGAGCTTGCTGAGCCGCAAGGCCAACCTAGAGGCCCTGCTGCATGAACGTATTGCCGATACCCTGGGGGGGCAGTCCCTCGCCGCCGATAACCTACAAATTGGGGAGCTGCAAGCGGCCCTAGCGGGGGATTTGGCCCGCACCGAGGCCGCCCGTCAAGGCTTGGCCAAGCAACTAGAGACCCTGCAACAGGCTCAGTCTTACTACACCCAACGACTGGCCACCCTGCCCCGCCTAGAGCAGGAGCACCGGGAACTGATGCGGCGACTGGAGGCGGCCCAGGGCACCTATTCTCTGCTGCTGGAGCGGCTGCACGAAACCCGCATTGCCGAGAACCAAACCCTTGGCAACGCCAGTGTTGTGCAGGCGGCGGTGGTATTGCCCAATCCAGTAGCCCCGCGCAAACTGTCGTTTTTGGCTACGGGGGGCTTGGTGGCTCTGCTGCTGGCCGCCGCCACTGCCCTGGGGCTAGAGATGCAGGACAACCTGGTGAAGACGGCCAGGGAGGCGCGGCAGTTGTTTGACCTGCCCCTGCTGGGGGTAATTCCGATGCACCGAGTTGGTGGTCGCGGCTTTGGCGGCAGCCGTCCCCAGGCCAATGCCGAACTTATCGTGCGGGATTTGCCCGGTTCGCCCATCTCGGAGTCCTACCGGATGCTCCAGGCCAACCTTGCCTTTCTCAACTCAGACCGAGCCGTGAAGACGGTAGTGGTCACCAGTTCCATGGTGGGGGAAGGCAAGTCGGTGGTATCGGCCAATTTGGCCCTGGCCAGGGCGCAGCAGGGGCGGCGTGTGCTGCTAATTGATGGGGATATGCGCTGTCCTCGCCAGCACCAAATCTGGGGCCTCGTGAACGACCGAGGCCTCAGCAATCTACTGGCGGAACGCTGGGATCTGGCGGCGGTGGTCAAACCCCTGGCCGACCATTTAGACCTGCTGACCGCTGGTGTGATTCCCCCCAACCCGACCGCGTTGCTCGATTCCCAGCGGATGGCCACGGTCTTGGCCCAGGTGGCGGCAGACTACGATTTTGTGGTGTTAGACACCCCGGCCCTGAATGTGGCGGCGGATGTGCATATTTTAGGACGGCTCTCCCAGGGCATTGTGCTGGTGACCCGCCCCAGCGTGCTGGATGTGGGCAGTGCCCAGGTGGCGAAGGAGCGCCTAGCCCAGTTTGGGGCGCTGGTGCTGGGGCAGGTGATTAACGGCGTGGTGCCCGATCACGAGCCCGACAGCTACTACTACTTTGCCGGGGCCTATGCCGAACGGCAAGGGGCCACCCCTGCCCTGGTCAAGACAGCGCCCAGATCCTGAGCTTGACCGCTGATGACGCTGCGTTCAGGGCAGGTCAGAGGGAAAGACCAAAGTTGCCTTTGTAGAGCAAACCTTCGATGCCCAAACCCGCCTAACGGGTGGCCTCAGTCTTAGGCGCAAGAAGGTAGCCCCCGTGGGCAAGTGATGGGTCTGGTTTGTTTTTGGCGCTTCATCGGTATCCAGCCTATGTTTGAGAAATGGCTCCGGTTTAATCCTCTGATTCATCGTCAGTTTCATGGTCAGCCCGATCCAGAACTGACCCAGATTATTCACAATACGGGCTGGTTGTTTTCGGGTAAGGTGTTGCGCCTGGGCATCAGCCTGCTGGTGAGCACCTGGATAGCCCGCTACCTACGCCCGGAGGGGTTTGGCCAGTTGCAGTATGCGCTGGTGTTTGCCAGCTTTTTCGACCCCCTGTCCACGGTCAAAATGGGGCAGGTGGTGACGCGAGATCTCGTCCAGCACCCGGAGTCCAGCGCCACCATTTTGGGGACAGCCTTTGTGCTCCAACTGGCGGGGGGCACCCTGGCGGCGGGGCTATGTGTGCTAGGGGTGCTGTGGCTGGCCCCGCAGGAACCGCTGATTCAACTGCTGGTGGCGATTACGGCCCTGAAATTTATCTTCAACTCGCTCCAGCCCATCGAAAACTGGTTTGAAGCCAGGGTGGCCTCGAAGTATGTGGTGCTGGCCGAACACAGCGTGTTTTTTCTGATTGTGCTGCTGCGCTGCGGGCTAGTGCTGTGGCAGGCCACGGTGGTGGCCTTTGCCATTGCCATCGTGCTGGAATCTGGCCTCTATGCCCTGGGGCTGGCCGTTTGCTACACCCGCCAGCGGCAGTCGATTTGGGCGTGGCGCACCAGTTGGCCTAACCTCGCCTATTTACTGCGGGAGTCCTGGCCCTTGGTGCTGTCCTCGACGGCGGTGGTGATTTACCTCAACGTCGATCAAATGATGCTGGGCCATTTGATTGGCAAAGAGGCGGTGGGCATCTACGCCAGTGCGGCCAACCTATCGGAGGCAACGGCATTTTTGCCAGTCATTGTGGGGTCATCTCTGTATCCTCGAATTATCCAATCTCGACAACTAGAGGCCACGACCTACCAACGACGACTCCAGCAATTTTATGACCTGAATATCCTAATGGCCTACGGCCTCATTGTGATACTTATTCCCTCCGCAGGGCTATTAATCAGAGATCTCTACGGGCCAGAATATATTGCTGCTATTCCCATCTTTATGGTGCATATCGTTAGCGCAGTTTTCACCTTTTTAGGCATTGCCCAAAGTAAGTGGATTGTGACAGAGGGGCTACAAAAATTTAACTTCTATGCTCGACTGGTGGGTCTAATTTCTAATATTTGCCTTAACCTGCTGCTAATTCCCCACCTTGGCGGATTAGGGGCTGCCATTGCTACCCTAATCTCCTACGCCCTGGGAGGATATCTCTTCTTTTGGCTGACGCCTCCTACCCGAGGCAATGCCTGGCTGATGACCAAAGCTTTAGCGTTGCCCCTACGCTGGTGCTTCTCCCGCAACCTTTTTCCTCCCCTGCCGTAACCACCATGACAACCCCTGCCATTCAATCTGTACTGCTGGTTTCGGGGGTGTATCCCCCTGCCGTGGGTGGCCCCTCCCTCCAGACAAAACACATTGCCCAGCAGGTAATCGCCCGGAACATCTCCGCCCAGGTCGTCACCTACGGCGATCCCCGGTTGAGCGGGATTCTAGACGGCATCCCCGTCACCTTTTTAGATGGCATCCCCCGGACTAATCTATGGCAAAAATTATGGCGAAACTGGCAAATCTGGGGCCAGCTTCACCAAATCTTGCGAGATGAAAAACCTAGCCTGATTCATATGCAAACTGCCGCTGGCAATCTGGCACTTATGACGGGAATCCTGGCCCGCCTCCACGGTATTCCCTCACTGTTGAAATACACGGCGGATTTAGTACCTCAGAATGCCGATCTGGAAAAATTTACTCAATCTGGAGATAAATTGATCTCCCGTCGAAAGGCATTTAATCAAAGTTTAACCCGTGGTTTTCAAGGGTTTTTATTTTGGCTATATACAGGCATCTGGGCTACTACGCCAACCTTTCAAGGGCGATTAATTCAAGACCATCGCGTGATGCCTGAAAAAGTTTTCTTTGTGCCTAATTTCATCAATTTAGAGCCCTTTCAATCGGTAGACCGTTGTTCCCAATTCACCGCCATCCCCGCATCCCCGCCCCATCCGCCCCAGATCTATCAATTATTAACGGTGGCGCGACTATTTCCGGTGAAGGGGTTGGATGTCTATCTCCGCGCCCTGGCCCAACTGCAAGATCTCTCCTTCAAGGCTCGAATTGTTGGCAGTGGTTCCCTTCGCTACCAGCGGCAACTCCAGACCTTGATTCAAGATCTCCAGCTTGGGGATCGGGTAGAGCTAACGGGGGCCATCGAACCCGAACAGGTGGCTAGCTTATACGGATCCGCGGATGTCTTTGTTCTGCCCAGTCGCCACGAACCCTTTGGCATTGTGTTGCTAGAGGCCATGGCCGCTGGGGTGCCCATCGTGGCCACCCAGGTGGATGGGGTGCCCTGGGTGGTGGCCGAGGGCTTGGCCGCTGCCCTGGTGCCCCCCAACGATCCGGATAGTCTGGCTGCCACCCTGCGCCATTTGCTGCAAACACCTGCCCAGCGGCAGACCTTGGCGGCGGCGGGGCGGCGACGGGCGCAGGCGTTTACCCTGGCCACTGGGGTGCAACACCTGCTGGCCATTTACCAAACCCTGGCGGCGAGAGCGTCATCTCCAGGGGTAGCCTTGCTGTCCGACGGTTCCTTGCCCTCTCCCACGGTCGAACGATGAAGACCTATCCTCCGTCCCCGGCGACGATGCCCCAGTCCAGTCGGTTAAGCCCCTCTCCCTTTGTGACCATGACCCCTTGGCATCGGGCTGTTTTGGTGGCCCTGGTCACCCTGGCCCTGGCGGCGGTGGGGTGGCAACAGCAGATCGCCCCCGTTCCTATCCAGCGGATACCCTGGGTGTTTTTGGCCCTGGTCTTAAATGGGGTGCTGCTGCTGCTGCCAATCCTGTTTTATCGGCCCACCTTTGGCTGGTTTCATCCCCTGGTGTTTGCCCTGTTCTTTGCCCTGCTGGGTCACCTACGACGATTGGATGTCTATGTGGCCGGGCTTCAGTGGCACGCGGCCCTGCCCGGCTGGAATGCCGACCACCTGACCGCCCTGGTACTCAAGGATCTGCTGTTGCAGGCGGCGGGAACGGTGGCGCTGTACGCGGGCTATCTCCTGGGGCCAACCCTGGGGCCGCTGCCCATCACCTTTCGGCAACCCGCTCACCTTGCCCGCAAAACCGTTTTCACCGTGGCCGCCGCCGCTGGCATTTTCGCCGTCTATGTGCAGAGTCGTGGCGGGTTGATTAGCCACATGCTCTCCTGGGGGAAGGGCCGCAACGAGGCCCTGGCGGGGGCCTTTTACTGGCAATTTTTGATTCAGTTAGGCCTGCTGGCTTGCCTTTGCTGGCTCACCCTAGATCGCCGATCCACGGCCAATCCGGTGTTTTGGGGCTGCACCCTGGCCTCGCTGACAATGATCTTTTTGACGGGGGGATCGCGATCCGCCGTCATCTATGTCATGGTGATGGGCCTGCTGGCCTGGCTACTGCGGGAGCAAAAAATTGATGTGATGAAAATTGTGGCCATTGCCCTGATTGGCCTCTTCATCCTGGGCACCCTGGGCACCCTGCGCAACAGCACCTTCAGCGGCAGCATCGACTGGG
>CAZWNR010000111.1:0-4796 GCA_964635665.1 uncultured bacterium
GCGTATTGCAGGCCAATTTCGGGCTGGTATTCCTGTTGGCAGGGGTGGCAAAAGGCAATCAGCGGCGTTTCGCGAATCACCAATTCCGCCCCCTCCAAAAAGGTGCCCCTGGTTTGTACTTCAAAGGCAAATTGCAGACCCACAGGTTCCACGCAGGTAAAGTTCCCCACCGTCAGATGTACCTTTTCGATGGCGGGCTGTCCTGGCTGAGATTCCCACCAATCTTGAACGGTGAGAATCAGCGCCTTGGTCATGTCGGTTTCGTGCATGACCTAGCTCCAGGCTTCGTCCACATTCATATTGGCTTCTGCGTGGATGTAAGACGGCTTTTCACGGCGGGGCAGTTGACCCGAAAGTACCAGGTGGGCCATGGTGTCGCAAATCACGCGGGTGGCCATCAGGGAGGTCATATCGCTGATGTCGTAGGGGGGCGAAACTTCTACGACTTCCATGCCGCACATCGGCACATTTTGGACAATTTTGCCCAGCAGATAGAGGGCCTCGCGGGGCAGCAGACCGCCTGGTTCTGGCCAGCCGGTGCCGGGGACAAAGCCCGCATCAATGCAATCAATATCAAAGCTAATCCAGACGCAGTCGGTGCCGTCGGTGGCGCGTTGGATGGCAAAGTCGGCGGCGGCATCCAGGCCCATTTCGGTAATGTCGGTGACGGTGAGGATATTAGTGGCCCGTTCGCGGCAGACCTTCACCCCCTGGCGCGGCACCTGCCAACCGCCAATGCCCAGTTGCACCAGGTTTTTGGCCGGGGCGTTGGCCATGTTGGTGGCGTGGAACCAGGGGCAGGTGTGCATCCGTTCGTCTAGGTCGGTCTCTTGGGTATCGACATGGCGATCAAAGTGGATGATGCCAACTTTTTTATCGCCCAGATGGCGGCAGATACCCCGCACGGTGGGGAAGCCGATGGAGTGGTCGCCGCCGAGGAGAATCGGAAACGCCCCCGACGCAAACACATGGGCCACGCCTTTAGAAATTTGGTCGAAGGATTTTTCGTTGTTGGCGGGAATGGTAAAAATATCGCCCACGTCGCAGAGGGTGATTTGTTCGCGCAGGTCAACGCCTAGCTCAAAGTTATAGGGGGTGTAGAGGGCCGAAATTCGGCGAATGCCCTGGGGGCCAAAGCGGGTGCCGGGGCGATAGGTGGTGCCAGAATCGTGGGGCACGCCAACAATGGCGACGTCGTAGTTGCCCACCTTGCGTACGTCCTCTAGGTAGGGCGCTTTCATGAAGGTGTTGATGCCCGCGTAGTGGGGCAGTTCGCCACGCGAGAAGGTGGGAATGGTGCGATCTCGAATGCTTGCCGCCGCCTCTAGGCCGTACTCTAGCCCTTGGTCAACTTCTTGCTGCCAGCCGGTCAGCGGCAGCCGAGCTTCCATATTTAAAGCCCGCTGCGCCTCGGATAAATCACCACTAGGGCTTTGAAAAACCGGATCATTAGATGGATCGATGGTCATGGGAATGCCTCGCAATATCGTGCTGAGCCAAGTCAATCGTCGTCGGTTGGGAAGCTGCTAAGAAGCCCGGGAAACCAGGAGCTACTCTGCTTAGCCTCCTTAATCTCCCGGGCTTTTTTCCCGCCGTGTAGCCAGCAACGGTGAAGACACCATCGCCTCCACCTGAGTTACCAACCTGTTTCTCTTGGACCAGTCATCCGTGTCTTGGACTCTATCAAAACCCGAATCGGAACCCTAGAAACATTGAATGTTTAGATTCTCCAGATGATATAAGCCCACCGGGAATTTGGTCAAGCGGCCAATATCTTCAACCGCAGGAATCTGTATAAGTTAAGGTTTTGTGACAAAGCTATTCAGCAGAATGGCTTGATGGACCCGTTGTTCTAGATCGCGTGCTTGGGCTTCAGGCTTGAAATGACCTGGGTTCTAGCAACCCAGTGTAGCCATAGGATCATGGCCCTCACTGCCAATTCAGCCCCCTAGAACTGGGCTAATTCTGCGCTGAAATCGATCCTCACTGCCAAGTGTCTCGTATCAAAGAATACTGTTTTAGATGATTGTCACGGATAAGAATTGCCTCTGAAAAACATATCCTGCCCATTAAAAATAGCCCTAATTTGGGGATTAAGGCTACTAAGAACCCTGAATTCTATCCGTTGATACGGTTCATGTAGGTTTGCATAATGTTGCTTCTAGGGTTCCGATCTCAGCCCATCGCTGAGGTGTCTGGTCCAAGAGAAGCCGCCCGAGTCTTGAAAAACTCGGGTTCACGGAGGGATAAAAGCCCGGGAGAGATTGATTACTAGATTGGTAATCAGTTTTTCACGGGTTTTCTTGTATTTAGATGGGCCGATAACCGGCTAGCAAGCTAACTCGCGGAGATTGTACGGATGCAGCACGGCATTTTATTTTGGGGAATCATTTTATTCCTCCTGGCCACGTTAGGCCTTGGGGTATGGGCCTCTAAGCAAATTAAGGGAGACAGCGTTAATTTTTTGGTGGCGGGTCGTCGGCTAGCCCTGCCCCTAGCGGCCGCTACCCTGATGGCTCAAGCGGTAGACTCGAACGCTACGTTGGGTAACACCGATCTCTCGTCGGCATTTGGTTTTTGGGCGGGGGCGGCCTTGCCGGTGGGGTTAGCTCTCTGTCTGGTGATAACGGGAACGTTTTTAGCTAAGCCCATGAATCGTATGGGGCTAATCACCATCCCAGACTTTTACCGGGTCAAATATGGCCGTTTGGTTGAGGTGGTTGCTGCCTGCATCATGACCGTGAGCTTTTCGTTTTTGCTAGCCGGGAACCTGGTAGCCGGTGGCTACATGTTTGAGACCTTCTTGGGCACGAGCTACGCGGGCGGTATTACCTTGCTGGCCGCTTTAGTGTTGGCCTACACGGTTTCGGGGGGGCTGTTTGCCGTGGCCTATACCGACTTTATCCAAATCATTATTGCCGCGTTGGGCTCCCTGGCGTTGCTGGCCTACGTGCTGATCAATTTTGGGCTGGATATTCCTGCTGGTATGGGGCCTCTAGCCCTAGAACAACTCACCTCCGTTGAGGCCGGAGCTGCGATCAACTGGGCCAGCATTATTGCCCTGGGGTTTGGCAACATGGTTGCCATTGATTTTATGGCCCGAATTTTTGCCTCAGAAAGCCCTGAAACCGCTCAAAAAGCTTGCTACATAGCCGCCGCAGGTACTCTCATCATCGGGCTTCCCTTCTCTATGATTGCCCTGTCAGCCAGCAGTATCTTCGACCAACTCGGCATTACCCCCGATGGCCCAGTGTTGTTTGCCCTGCTGCAGAATGTCGTGCCAGTGCTCCTGGGGCTGCTGGTGCTGGCGGCTATTCTCTCGGCTTCCCTTTCAACCGCCGATGGAGCTATTTTGGGTACCTCTTCTGTCCTCGCCCACAATGTTCTTGGCATTCGCCATGGGGTAGGGCATGGTCACAGTGGAGACAAGCTTCTCCTAATTACCCGTTGGATGGCGGTGGTCATTACCGCCCTCGGAGTGTTTTTGGGGCTGCGGGTGCCTCAGACGGGTGTTTTACTGCTGCTAGCCTTTGACATGAGCTTCGCGGGGTTGGTGGTGCCGCTGCTGGGGGGCCTATTTTGGCCCAAAGCTACCCGCCAAGGGGCCTTGGCCTGTATTGTCGTAGGATCCATCTCGCGCCTACTGATGTTTTCTCTCACGCCCACCATGTTCGGCGTAGATAACACCCTGCTGTATATCCCGAATGGCCTGTTTTCTAGCAGCTTTGACGGCTTCCCGACAATGATCAGCCCCATCTTGGGACTCGTTACCTTTGTCCTGGTGTCCTACTTCACCTACCAGCCTCCCCAAGCCACGCTCCTAGAGTCCGACCTCGTCACCAGTCGCCAGGTTCCCTAGGGCAACGCGCCTGCCCCCAGGGCTGCCAGCCCTCCCTGCATCCCTGGGGCATGGTCGGTAGCTCGGTCACCTAAGTTAGGGCTAGCTTTCTGATGGAGAAACCTTGCCAAAGTGGTAGCTTGTGTGGGCACCGTTGGGGTAGAGAAAGGTGCAGACCACGGAAACATCGGGGTTGTAGCGGATAATCATGTCCTGGAGCGGAGTTTGCTTCCAGTCCGAGAGGATGTCGTCAATGCGGCTGATGGGGCGGTACTTTACCTGCCAGTCGTCCAATTCCAGATTCGGATTTTCCAGCTGGCGCAGCACAATGACGGTGCCCTTTTCCCCTAACTCCTGGTAGCCTCGGTCGCAAACCTGGCAAATTTTCAGGGCATTGGCCTCTAGCACGGCAATTTGCTGGTCGGGGGTTTCTAACGGTGCGGGCATGGGCTAACCTTGGGGACACTTTTGACCTACGGCCCTCAAGCCTATCAAATCCTAGGCCCTGGGGCTAAGGTCGGGTGGAAAGCCGAGTCCTTGGGCTTTTCGCCCGTGGTGTACAGATCGCCCCGAGGAGAACCGTTGACATGACGCTGATGGAATTCCTAGAACATGGCCTAGAACAGGTGGTGATGATGACCACCTTTGTGCTGGAGGCCATTTCGGTGCTGTGCATTATTGTGGGTCTGTTCAGGACAGTACGGTTATGGGCGGTGTTGCGGCGGCAATCGCGGGGGCAAGATTTTCCCTTTAACCAGGTGCGGCTGGCCTTTGGCAGTTGGTTGGCCCTGGCCCTAGAGTTTCAGCTGGGGGCAGATATTTTGGGGACGACCGTGGCACCTACCGCTCAGGATTTGGTGCGGCTAGGCATTATTGCCGTCATTCGGACGTTTTTAAACTATTTTTTGGGCAAAGAAATGGAAATGGAGCTGGCCCTAGAGCGAGAACGCCTATCCCA
>CAZWNR010000111.1:4896-9655 GCA_964635665.1 uncultured bacterium
ATCCCGACAAACCCGAGGGGCGAGTTGTCCTTTCCCGCTGATGCTGGGCGTAAACAGGTCAGATTGGGTGTGAATGCATCAAACCTTATAAAAATCCTCAGATTTTCCCAAACGGCTAGAACCTTCGCTAGCGTAGACGGGCACGCCCTAGTCAAACTTTAAGGACTCTGCCATGACCCAGGCCAAATCCGGCGACCTCGTTGCCATTCACTACACCGGAAAGCTCGAAGATGGCACGGTGTTCGACTCCTCCCGCAACCGTGATCCGCTGGAATTTTCCCTGGGTAGTGGCCAGGTGATTCCTGGCTTCGAGGCGGCGGTGCTGGGCATGAGCGTTGGGGAATCGAAAACGGAGGTCATTCCCTCGGAGCAGGCCTATGGCCCCTACCGCGATGAAATGGTGATGGTGGTGGATCGCCAGCAGATTCCCGCCGAAATTCCCTTAGATGTGGGCCTCCAACTCCAACTTCAGGGGCCAGATGGTCAGGCGGTTCCGGTTCTAGTTACGGATTTATCAGAAAGCGACGTAACCCTCGACGCCAACCACCCCCTCGCTGGCGAAACCCTAATTTTTGACATTGAGCTCGTCGGCATTCAGTAGCATGCGACCAAAGCGCAGAAAGCCACGATAGGGGGGATGGGTTGCTTGGCTTATGGTGAGTCCATCGCATACCCTTATCAAGGCTGACTGATAGGCCCTTGGGTATCCCTTGGCGAGGAGACTTCATCCATGGCCAAGACCTCGCCCCTCTAGTTTTCGGGTTGGGAATCGTTTCTTTTGATGGTCTGATCCGGCTTGGGGATTACTCGTCCAGCCTACCAAGCTTGAAACCGTGATCTGGCCTCCTGGAGAGGCGTGGGGTCTTCGGCGGCGGCGGCGAGGGCGGCGGCAACCTTGGCCGCATAGGGCCGCAACAGCGACCAGGCTAGGGGGGACAACCACCCTCGCAGGGTGACAGAGTAGGAAATTTGAGTGCCGCCCAGGGTAGATTTCAGCTCGTAGGTCACCCGTTCCTCGAGTCCGGGTACAGGTATGACTCGAATGCTGATCAACTCCTGGGGCAGCACTCGCTCCACGAAAATTGACACCGGAATGGGGCAAACGCGGGTGAAGGCGCGATAGATCAAGCCTGGCTTGGGATTAAGCCCCTGGGGCGCGTTGGTGCTAGTGAGGAGGGGATGCCAGGAGACATCGGCCAGATTATTGATGGTTTGCCACAGGCTCTCCACGGAGGCGGTGCTGACAATGCGGTAGGACTTTTCGAGCTGCTGCTGCACCTGCACCCAGCGCTGAATAATCTGCATCAACGACAGAAATGGCCGAGGAAATGACCATTCCTGAGGTGACCAAGCCCTAAAGATGGCAGCAATCATAAGCGGTCTCCACAGACAGCAAAGGTCGGGTTGTAGTACCCGCACGGACAAGCCAAGGTTACAGAGCCATACCCCTTAACCCATCCTTATCAGGTTAACCTGCGGCCTCGGCCTTGCTCATCATGGGCTTACTCTAAGGGGCGCGGCATCTCCCTGTGGTTCAAAATTAACCGTTTTCCGCTGGAGGATCGCTCTAGGCTCGGAAATCGCCTGTTTTGGGCGTTTTGCCCACCCTGATTCCTGCCAGTGATCCTCGAACCGCCTCGGTTTCTGAACGCCAGACTTAAACTTCGGTTCGCAAAATGTTGAGTTTCGCAACATTATCCCTAGGGCCTTTAGCGCTGGGGGAGGGTTTCACGGTAGCGTGAAGAAACCACGGATAGCAGATATCGTGACTATCGGTTTAGCATTGCACGCTCAGTATTTATGACCCTTTCCTCAGCACCTAACCCAACCGCTCCTAACAAAACCGCGCCCCCTCCCGCCAATTCACGGGAGCGAGCGAGCGCCATGCTCAAGCAGCTTCAGGACAACATTTGCCAGGGGCTAGAAGCCCTTGATGGCGAGGCCAGATTCCAGGAAGAAAGCTGGGAACGGCCCGAGGGCGGCGGCGGTCGTTCGCGGGTGATGAAGCAGGGCAGCGTATTCGAGCAGGGCGGCGTCAATTTCTCAGAAGTGTGGGGCGATACCCTACCGCCCTCGGTGCTGGTGCAACGGCCCGAAGCCGCCGGACATCGCTTCTACGCCACGGGCACCTCCATGGTGCTGCACCCCCGCAACCCCTACATCCCCACCGTCCACCTCAACTACCGCTACTTCGAGGCTGGCCCGGTATGGTGGTTTGGTGGCGGTATCGACCTCACCCCCTACTACCCCTTTGAGGCCGATGTGGTGCATTTCCACCGCACCATTAAGGACGCCTGTGATCGCCATAATCCCGCCTACTACCAAGTCTTTAAGCCTTGGTGCGACGAGTACTTCTACCTCAAGCATCGCCAAGAAACCCGTGGCGTGGGCGGCATTTTCTTCGACTACCAAGACGGCCAAGGAAGGCTGTACCGTGGCCCCGATCAGGGCAAGGGAGCCGATCAGGTGAGCCAATCCATCGGTGAACTACCCCAGCGTTCCTGGGAAGAGCTCTTTGCCTTCTCCCAAGCCTGTGGCAACGCCTTCCTCCCCGCCTACGTGCCCATTGCCGAGCGCCACAAAAACGATGGGTATGGCGACCGAGAACGCCAGTTCCAGCTCTATCGCCGGGGCCGCTACGTGGAATTTAACTTGGTCTACGACCGGGGCACCATCTTTGGCCTGCAAACCAATGGCCGCACCGAGTCAATTCTGATGTCGCTACCGCCCCTAGTGCGCTGGGAGTATGGCTATACCCCCGAACCGGGCAGCATCGAGGCCAGGCTCTACGACACCTTCCTCAAGCCCCAGGACTGGGTAAACTGGCCCACCGCCGAGCCTGAGTTTCCCCGGTCCTGACGAAGCGGAAGGACGCCCTTTCCCCGAAAAAGTAGCCTCCCTTGTGTTGAACAACGGAGGCCTTTTTTGAGTCTTAGGGGTATGGGGGCTGGCTGGCGTTGATGGTTTTCTACCGCAGGGCCCTCGGCGGGACTAAATGTGTTGCTCCAGGAGTTCCACAATGGCGCGCTGCTCTACGGGAGGATCGGCAGGGAGATCCTGACGGGTATCGGTGATCAGCCAGTCGAGGGCGGCGGCTTTCATGTCGATGGAGGCTCCGGTTTTATCGACGCAGTAGCGGCCAAACACAAGCTTATCCACCAGACGCACACCGGGGCCAATGCGGGAATATTCAAAGATCACGCTTTTGTCCACAATGGAGCCGCTGCAAATTTCACAGTTGTTGCCGATGGCGCTGGGGCCAATGATGGTGGCTCCGTCTTCAATGTGAGTCATACCGCCAATGTAGATGGGGCCTTCGACATGGATTTTGTCCCAGTTGGCCTTTACGTTTAGGCCCGCATAGACCCCAGGGCGAATTTCCTGGCCCGGAATATCCACCAGGTTCACCACCCCCGTTAGCACATCCTGGATAGCGCGCCAGTAGTCGGGCACTTTCCCGATATCCACCCACTCAAAGTCCATGGGGATACCGTAGAAGGGGGCATTGTTGGCGACGAGGCGGGGCATGAGGTCGCCGCCAATGTCGAAGGGCACCCCAGAGGGGATGTAGTCGAACACCGCTGGCTCGAAAATGTAGATCCCGGTGTTGATTTCGGTGCTGAGGGCTTCTTCTACGGAGGGTTTTTCCTGGAAGGACTTTACTCGACCCGTTTCGTCGGTGACCACCACGCCATAGCTGGGCACCTGCTTGAGGGGAACGGTCTTGGTGATGATGGTAGCGATGGATCCCTTTTCCCGGTGGCGACGCACGGCTTCGGAGAGGTCGAGGTCAATCAGGGCATCGCCGCAGAGCACCACAAAGGTGTCGTCAAAGAAGGGGGAGAAGTCCTGAATTTTGCGCATCCCGCCCGCCGAACCAATGGCCTCTCCCACCAGTTGGCCATCGTCCTCGATGCGACCCTCAAAGGAGTAGGCAATTTCTACCCCAAAGCGTTGGCCATCCCGAAAATAGCCTTCAATTTCGTTGGCTAAGTGGCTAACATTCACCATGATTTGGTTAAAGCCGTGCTGGCGCAGCAGTTCCAGCAGGAATTCCATCACCGGCTTTTGCATGATAGGAATCATGGGCTTGGGAATGGTGTAGGTAATGGGACGAACCCGAGTCCCTTTCCCAGCCGCCAAAATCATCGCTTTCATAAAAATTACAGTCCTTAAGTTTTACGGTGAGACAGCAGGTAGAAACGAAACCCTTAGAACTATGAGCTTTGGGGTAATTCAGTCTAGAGCGATAGAATGCGACCAGTAAATCCGAAGTCGCTCTTCAGAAACGTCAGAAAAATCACCTGCCTATGTTATCAATGTCCAAAAATAGCTTTCCGGAGAGCAGCTCTATCTTCAGCAAGTTCTCATCAAGCGATAAATAAAGCACATAATTCCCTTTTTACCCGCAAAGGCGGCGATTTTCGGGCCTAAGCTTTTCTCTCCTAACCATGGAAGGCTTCTGAGGGAAGGGGAAACAGGTGTAGGCGATAGCGATAAAGGGCTACGGGTTGTCCAAAGGTGGCCAGAAAATCAGGATCCTGAGGTGAAAGGTAGACAGCGGTGACCTGATCCGCTTCGATGTGGTCGCCGAGGTTTCGGTAGTCCGTCGTGGTCTCTACCTCGTTGAGGTAGGGGATGGTAGTGCCGCGAAACACCTGCTGAAAGCGTTCGGCGGTGATGAAGCGATCCTCCTGGAGGGTTTCTGTGGTGCGTCCCGTGATGGTGGATTCGAGCTGTCGCCCTTGGTCTAAGAGGG
>CAZWNR010000112.1:0-9577 GCA_964635665.1 uncultured bacterium
GCTCTAGGCCCAGCCCAGTGTCGATGTTTTGGTTTTGCAGCGGTGTCAGGTTGCCCTCGGCATCCCGGTTGTACTGCATAAACACCAGGTTATAGAACTCGATGAAGCGGCTATCGTCTTCGAGATCAATGGGGTCGTCGCCCAGTTCGGGGTGGAAGTCGTAGTAAATTTCTGAGCAGGGACCACAGGGGCCCGTGGGGCCAGAGGCCCAAAAATTATCGGCCTCATCCATGCGCTGAATGCGATGGGCGGGGATGCCCACCTGGTCGCGCCAGATGGCAAAGGCGTCGTCGTCTTCACGGAACACGCTCACCACCAGGCGATCCGTCGGCAGCTTGAACACTTCCGTAGACAGTTCCCAGGCCCAGGCGATGGCCTGTTCTTTGAAATAATCCCCAAAGCTGAAGTTACCTAGCATCTCAAAAAACGTGTGGTGCCGTGCGGTACGCCCCACATTTTCGATGTCGTTGGTGCGAATACACTTTTGGGAGGTCGTCGCCCGATCCACATCCGCCGCCCGCTGGCCCAGAAAAATCGGCTTAAAGGGCAGCATCCCGGCAATGGTGAGCAGCACCGTAGGATCCTCTGGCACCAGGGAGGCGCTGGGTTTGATGGCATGGCCCCGCGCCGCATAGAAGTCCAAAAAGGTTTGGCGAATTTGTGCGCCAGTCATCACGGTTGCAGCGGAAGATTTGGACTTGGCCATGGGACGTTCAGCGGGGATTAGGTGACGTGAAAAGTGCAAAGGTTCTTTATCCTAAACCTATCCTACCCTGTCCGCTTAGCCCTCGTTGACGCTATTGATAGTCCTATGCCGCTTCCCTCACTTCCCGATAGTTTTCGTCAGGGTATTGCCCTGTTGGCCTACCTGCTGGTGCTGATCTGGGCCTTGGCAATTATTGATTTCTTGACTGGACGGCGGCTGTGGCGTCACCTAGGCATTCAGCCCCGCCGGCTGGTTGGTCTCCCCGGCATTCTCATCGCCCCGCTGCTGCATCAGGATTTTCGGCATACCGCCGCCAACTCGGCTCCCTTGGTCATCCTAGGCAGCTTAATTCTGGTACCCCAAGGATTAACGGTACTGGGGCTGGTGACGGGGATCTGCTGGATCCTCAGTGGGATAGGCATCTGGCTTCTGGGGCGAAAAGGCACCGTCCACCTAGGAGCCAGCGGCCTAGTCTTCGGTTACCTAGGGTACCTTCTGTTTCGGGGCTACTTCGAGGGCAGCCTACCGGCGGTGTCCGTGGCGATCCTTGTGGGTCTGCTATACGGTGGCACCCTGTGGGGACTGCTACCTCTACAACAAGGGAAATCTTGGGTAGGCCACGGGGCAGGCTTTTTAGCCGGGGCATGGGTGGCCCGCAACCTAGACCTCATCCAAAGCTGGTGGATGCAAAATTCGGGTTGGTAGATTCCTTGGGTCACTGACCACCCCAAAACTTACCAACCAAACGCTGAGAATGCTCCATCCGCAGGGGCAGAATCCGCCGTTGCTAGATTTGGCGATTCCTCTGGATTCAATCGCGACTCGGCGCAGAAGGAGGCCGTGCTAAAGCCGCCAAATCGTTTTACTACGCTGGTGCGCAGCCGCAGGTTGGGGTTGGCAAACCAAAACCGCTCGATGGAGCTCATGGTTTCATACTCAGTGGTGAGTACGAGCCCACCTTCGGCATCGATATCGTAGCGTCCGATCACCGGAACAATTTCCGCGTAGCCTCGCTCTCGGAGCAGTTGGCCCGTCTGAGGGTTGTCGGCATCGGGCACCAAGGCGAAGACGGTGCGTCCTTCGTGGTTTTCGTCTTCCTTGTCCCAGGCCATGGATCCCTGCCATGTCACCAGGGCACCCCCGACCGCTAAGGCCGGATCTACGCTGTGTAATTGGCAAATTTCTACCACGCTGGGATCCTCGGCATCTAGGGCTTCGACCGCGATTACAGATCCTCCCAACTCGGCCCGCCGAAAGGGCAAGTGATGGGTGGTTCGCTGAGAATTCCACTGGCCTTGGCTAAGGCGGAAGAAATCCATTACATCCATGGAGTTAGAAATAAGGTCTAAAAAACAACAGATTGGAGCTTGACAGCCCGCCGTTCAGGGGCAATGGGCTGAGGTATTTTGATCATACGCGATGGTTGCCGCCCTGGGGAGGGGCGAATCGGGGAGGGAGCCCCTAGGCGCTGAGGACAGCCTTCTCAAAGGCCGCTCTATCTTCATAGACATTAAACACGCGATCCATGCTGGTGAGTTCAAACAGCATTCGCACTTGATCGTTGATGGAGCAGATATAGAGACGTCGGTCTATCCCGCGCACCTTCTTGAGGATGACCACCAGGGTACCCAGGCCAGAACTGTCGATGAAGGTAATGTCCTTAAGGTCGATCAAAATGACCTCTACCCCCTCCGCCAGCATCGCGTCGACCTTCTGGCGAAATTCTTCGGCCTTCGTGCTGTCTAAAATGCCTTCCGGGGCAATTACTTCAAACTTCACGCTCATCAGGGAGTCCTCACAACGACCGACAGAGAGTCTGACATCACGCCCAACAGAGCACTCTGACGCCTAGCCCTTCGATAATACCTATTCTGACGGAGCGTAAATCGCCCTTGGCGTTCGATCCAGATTAATTTCCACAACAAGGTGGGTGTGGTGTCGATCTTGTTTAAGGGGGGCGATAAACAGGTCGGGATGGAGCGCGCGCCAAAAGTATTCCACAAAGGCCTCGATCTGGGCGTCATCCATGCCAGATTTGCCCTGGTCTTTCATGCGCTGTTCCGCCTGCTGTCGCCATACCTTGCTGATGCGATAGTCCTGGGGATAGAGAATCAGCAAGCGATCCAACCGATCCCAAAGCGGCAGATAGTGGGTGAGTTGATGGTTCATGTCGCGGGCAAACTGGCAATCTGTCTCCGTGCGAATGGGATCCGGCGGTGAAACAAGGTGTTGCTCCAACTGTGCTGGGGGTAGGGGACGAGCCCCTAGAAACCAGCCTTCAAACAAAACAATATCCACGTCCTGCACAAATTCTGCAGTCACCCGATCTCCCTCGCCGCCATGGAGAGACTTATCGAACCGGGGAACTGCCACTGACTCACCGGGCTGGGCACACCGTAATTGGTCGAGCATCGTCACCCCAAGGTCGACATCGTGGGTGCCCGGTGGGCCGCGCCAGCGTAGCCTTGGATCAGCCTGACGCAAGCGTTGCCGATCAGCATAGGTCTTGTATAAATCGTCGATTGAAACCCCTAGGGTGCTGTAGCCCATGGCCTTCAGGATATGGCTCAGGATGAGGGAGAGCGTGGTTTTCCCGGTGCCCTGCCCACCCAAAATTCCCTGAATCAGAGGCCTAGAGAGATGATCACGGGCCTGTTTTAGGCTTTGGGCTAGGGGCAGCCAAAGCTGCCAGTACATCGCCAAGGTTAGCTCTAGGGGGGCAGGGGCAAGGGAGATCGCCCCATGCTGAGGCAACAGCGTGCGCAGCCAGTGCAGTCGTTCTTCTAAAGTAGTCGTCACGGTATCTGGGGTGATACCCCAAGCCCTTGCCCGTTCTGCATCGGCCAGTTCCCAGGCCATTAAGGCTTCCCACTGAGCTGGGGTAACCGTCGATTCGGCCCATAGGGCAGCGAGGATAGTCGCGATGGAAGACGGGGCAGTCATGGCAGTAATGAGGTCGGCTACGGGTTCTGGAGCTGGATAAAGAGGCCGTCACGATGCACCTGGTCGGTCTGCCCATAGCTAGCCAAGGTGAAGGCACTGAGATGCTTCAAGGCTGGCTGAGCCATGGTTTCCCACAATCTAAACTGGGGCACCTGCTGTCGCAAGTGGGAGGCCAGGGGCGACCAGTCTAGGTGAACGTAATTTTCCCCAGGCTGGAATAAGACACGGAGCTGTTCCGTCCACGCTGGAGGCATAGCCTGATTGGGATCAACGGCCAGGGCCTGCTCCATCATCTCTGGCGAAGTCGTTAGTATCTGGTCACGACCAACCTCGGCACTGAGGCCCGCCACCTCCGTCTGCACCTGCAAGGGGCCAGAACGCCCCCCCGGCGTTCCCTGCCGCAGAGAAAGTCTTGTCCACACGGTGGTGGGGTACCCCAAAATGTCTAGGCGACCCGTTCCTAGCCCGTAGGAGGCCGCCTGCTGCCCCAGCCTATCCATCAGATCGAGGATCGGGGAACTGCTAGGGCTGGCTAATAGCCACTGGGGTGAAGGGGTGCTAGGGGACAAGGCTAGGCCTAGGGCGTAGGGCTGATGGATGCTGGCTAGGATTTGTTGCGTGCTCCCAGGCCCCAGGCGCTCGTCTACGGATTGGGGCAGATCTAGATCACTTCCCACCCAAGGCTTGATCCAGGGCCTCAGCTGAGGTTCTAGTTCAGCAAGATCGAGGCCCAGGGCCTCTAGGCCGAGGGTGCCAGGAAGGTAGCGAGCCAGCTGGTACCAATCGGTCAGTCGCCGCTGATGGGGCGAGAGACGATGCCCCGGAGCCACCACCCAGGCGGCCTCCGCCATCACCCCTTGGCGCTGAAGCCCAAGGGAAATAAGTCCCCAGTCGAGGGGCGCAGCCTCTGCTGATCGAGGAGCTTGTCCAAGGTATGGCTCGGCTTGGCTAGGGTGCAACCATCGATCAACCTGGGGCAAGTTCACCGCGAGTAGGCCAATGCGGTTCTGGGGCAAGGCACTGAGGGCAAGTTTGTACCGCCGATCCGTCTTCACGCTGCCATCAACGGCCTGAGCCGCCGTTATCGCCTGGCGCAGCACCGCTGGATCATTCGCAACCAAAACAAAGCGCTTTGCCACCAGGGCCGTCGCCAAGGGAGTGAACCCTCCGGGGGAGGCCACAGCTGACGTCGGCCCATGGATTAAATGCGCCCCACCTAAATCTTCAAAGGTAAGTGGCTGCCCAGCTAAGGCTCGATTCTGCCAAAACAGCTCTAGGGTAGCCTGCGCCTTAACAATATCTCGGCAGGAGAATGCCACAAGATAGCCTGGAGTAATCCCATTCTGGGGATCGTAATCCAAATCAGGAGAGACTAAGGCCGCTGTAATTTCTTCGCCCAGCCAGGGCTGAATATCTCGCTCGTAGGTCAGCCCCGTCTGCGCTAGGAAAGCACGTTCTAGGCGTTCCCGGTCGGCCCGCAGTGCTTGCCGCCGCCTCGGCTCTGCCAGATAATCCCACAACTGGGCTAAGCGGTCGGGTCGAGCTAGCACCGATGCCACAAGGGCAGACTGCCTAGGGACAAACTGAAGCGCCTCCGGCACCGCCTGTCCGCCTCGGTCTAGCAAGTATAGAGGGGTACGCAGGGCCAAGCCCCCTAGAAGCCCAACTCCTAGAACCAGAATGAGCCCCGCCGCCAGGGCCAAAGGCATGATAAACGTCCGAAACTTCATGGGCGCAACCGTCAACACCGACAGGGCCACTATCCATCAGGACACGCGACCATAGGCAACATCCCCAGTGTAGGGTATTGACTGCCCTGGGCCGAGATCGGCCCAATTAAATTGTGAAGTCGGGATCCATACCGCGCCAGACGGCGATCAAACGCCCCTGGATTTCCACCATCTCTGCGGGGAATTCCATCACCGGATACCGGGGGTTGGCCGGCTTAAGCTGAATCTGGTTGCCACTGCGGTAAAAGGTTTTCAGGGTCGTGCCACTTTCCACACGGGCTGCCACAATAGTGCCTTCTCTAACCGCCTGAGGATCGTTTACGGGACGCATGATCACAATATCGCCCTCCTGAATCATGGCGTCGATCATGCTGTCTCCATTAACGCGCAAGGCATAATCACCATGGCGAATCGGCAGTCCATTTAGATTGAACCGCTCGACGGTATCTGTGAAGGCTTCATTGACAAAACCAGCAGCAATGCTCCCTAAAATGGGCACCCCTCGAGCATCCTCACGGACCCGAATGGTGCGAGCCTTACCCTCAGTCCATTCGATATAGCCCTTCTTTCTGAGATGCTCTAGGCGGCTCTGAATCGGGGCTGGAGACTTCAGGTTCATCGCCTTCATCATCTGCCGAATAGAAGGAGAATGCTGGTTTTCTTGAATATAATGAACCAGCCAGTCGTAGAGTTCTTGTTGAGCAGAGGTTAGGGATTCCATAGGAAGACAACCGTGGCAGCGGCAATAGCTTTTCAGAACAATTGTACCACCAGTATGGCGGCCTGTCATCCATGGGTTGTTTGCGTTAGAAATGGTTCCTCTAGGGCTACCTAAAATAGGCTGGTTCGTTGCCAGGCGTCCACTTGATATTGCAACCCACGCTGGGTCGTTGTTCGGCGGGCAAAGGTAAGCCTGCCAGCACGGCATCTAGGGCAGACCTAAGGTCTTTCCCGGTAGCCAACTGGCCATTGCTAGGGCGGCTGTCGTCTAGCTGTCCCCGATACACGAGACGCTGGTTGCTATCGAAGAGGAAGAAATCAGGAGTGCAGGCAGCGGTGTAGGCCTTGGCCACGGCTTGGGTTTCGTCAAAACAGTAGGGGAAGGTGAATCCGCATGCTTCGGCCTGAGCCTTAAGGTGTTCTGGGCCATCCTGGGGGTGGGTTTGCAGGCTATTGGCGCTAATGGCCACAAAGCCCACCCCCTTAGGGCCATAGTCTTGACCGAGGCGGGCCAATTCATCCTGGACATGTTTTACAAAAGGACAGTGGCGACAAATGAACATCACCAGCAGGGCCGGAGCCTCAGCAAAGGTAGCCCGGGAGATGGTTTGGCCAGAGACAACATCGGGTAATACAAAATCTGGGGCAACCGTACCTAGGGGCAGCATGGTCGATTCCACCATCACCATTGGCAAGTCTTCCTGAGCAGATGAATAGTGCACCCTAGCCTATACCAAAAGCCAATAATAGGGCTAGGGCAACCTCCAGGTCGGCATTGGGCTAATGTTTCGACTGAAGGCTCAGGTTTTGTAGTCGTTGCAGGGTGCGCTGTACTGAAGAAAGGGCTTGGCGGTCTCCCTGGGCCTCTAGGTGAACGCTAGCCCGTTCTAGATCAGCGATAGCTCGTTCAGCGTCCCCTTGGCTTTCGTAGGCAGCACTGCGGTAACAATAGGGCAAGGCAATAGGATCACCGCAGGCAATGGCATCACTATAGTCACGCACAGCTCCTTTCAGATCTCCCAACTTTTGTAGGGCGCTGCCGCGATAAACATAGGTCATGGGCAGGTTCGGCTTAAGCTCAATGGCACGGGTAAAGTCCTTCACAGCAGCGGGATAGCGGCGTTGGTCCAGGCGCAGCCAGCCTCGATTACAATAGGCTGCAAACAAACGCGGATTGTGATTGATCGCTTCCGTGAAATCCATCTCTGCTTCATCAGCTAGGTTCATCTCTAGACGGGCAGCCCCCCGGTTGTTGAGAGCCACAGCATGATCCGGCTGTAGGGCTAGGACACGACCGTAGTCGCTAATCGCCCCTGGCTGGTCACGCAAGTCATGGCGGGTAGTCCCCCGGTTAAAAAAAGCCTCTTTATCATGGGGGGCAATCGCCGGGTTCTGGAAACGCTGTATCAGCGCACTCACAACCTGAGGACTAGAGGTTTTAAGCTTAGCCTCAACCCCTGGAATAGAGAGCGTATAGGTCGGCAGCGATTTTAGGCTAACGATGGCGTAGGTGGCTTCAGGAGGTGCGTCGGGACCACTGTCACACACTAAATAACTTTCTGCGGAGCCCATAATTTTGAACTTAAACCGCTCCGGATAGTGTTCGCGCAGGGGTAGAAGTTGGTTCAGGGCTGTCTTCAGCGTCGCCAGATGCCCCCCGTCCGTATTCCACCGCTGACTAATGCGCCATACTAGTCTTCCCTCCAGCACATCGCCTTGGTGGCACCAGCCTAGTTCTAGTTGCCCACCTCGATCCAATAGGCGGGTAAAACCCGTCAATAGATGGTCATCAAGGGTAACCTGGCTAGCCCAGGGCCATACAATCAGCAGTCGTCGCTGAGCTTGATCCAATGCCTGTTCCAAGGCCAATCGACTGGCGGAACAAGGGACAGGGGTATCCGCCTGCACGGAAACAGGAAAATCTAGAATCCAGGGGTTTTCCACCATTCCCTGAACCACAGATCCAGTCTCAGCCCGTTGGTGCTTTAAATCCTGGATATCTGCTTCGTTACTATGAAGGCGTTGGGCCAATTGCGTTAGCCCCCGTCGAGCGACGGGATCTCCCCCGGACGTGGAGCTAGTCTCCGTCCACCGATTCGATAATTTCCGCTGTCGTTCAGCCAAGTTTTGCGTCACACCCTCCAGTTGAGCCAGTTGAGCCCTAAGCTGTCCCAAGTATTGAGACACAACCTGCTGCACCTGCTCACGGGTGTGGCCCGCTGTCTCTTGACGGTTTACTTGCTGCTGAAGCCGATGCATCATCTGGCTGAGGTGATGTATCTCGGCCATGGTCTGAGCGACATGGTCTGCAAACTCAGTGGAAATTCCATTCACTGGACCTACAGGGATTTTAGTTAAAGCCCGCTCTAAATCAGCTTGCTGACGAGTCAAATCTTTAACGTGATTAGCTAAGTTGGCGAACTCTGTCTGGGGTACCAAAGTAGCAATATTTTTAACAACCTCCGCTAGTTCTGCTCGTAACGCATGGGTATCTGACGGAATTGTCAGCTCCTGGGAACGGCGATCAATCTGGGCAATACCATCCTGCAAAGTGGAAATCGCATTGCGAGTCTCCGAACGAAGAGCCTCTAGAGTCACGCGAGTTTGCATTAGATTTGTGCGCACCTGAGACAACTTATTCTCCGTTCCCTCAATACGTGGAATAGTAGCCAGACGCTGCACATAATTCGTCAGATTTTGCGTCGTAGTGTAGGCGTGGGCATATTGATCCTGCAACTGAGCAATATCCTGGTGGATCTGGCTCAAATCTGGAGGATGTAACTCCTGAACCTGATTATCCACATAATGCCGAATACTTTTAATATCCTCAGACATTCTCAAAAAAGTGCGGTTATTCCGATCTAGCACCGACCGCTGAAAATTAGTCAGTGCCTCCGGTGAAGGTAACGCCGTCACCTGCTTGCTCAGGCTGGTAAGACGATGGCTCACCTGGCGTTGTTGCCGCGCTAACTTTTCCTGAGCCTCAGCAAGTTTCTGCTCCGTTCGGCTACGGCTTAACATGCCTACAGCCGCCATAACCGTTAACGGGGCCGAAGCAAGGGCAACATTCTGAGCCGCAATAGCCGCTACAGTCCCCAAACCCGAACCGACTAAAAGTGCCTGTTCAGTGTGCTTTAACCAAGTTTGATCCGCCACAACTCATTCCCCTGATGATAGATAACGATGCGTTGTTAAGGGAGGCAGTGGACACGAAGGGGGCTTCAGGGGGCAGTACCACTAGCTACTCCAATTTTCGCTAGAGACCAACAGGAATCAGGATAGTTTTGCAGATAGCCTTGTTGGGGGCAAGCCTCCAACAAGATGAGTCAAAAACGAACCGCAGAAGATACGGTTCTGTGTGCTTAAATGGCAATTCGCAACACAAAGCCGCCTAAGTACTGTGACTCAGACGGCTTTATGGCTATTAATACCCTGGCATTGCGCTATTTTAACGAGGGGCGACCCCCTCACTATCTTC
>CAZWNR010000113.1:0-9572 GCA_964635665.1 uncultured bacterium
CCGCTTCCGGCTCCCCTCTCCTCTCTGGGAGAGGGGCTGGGGGTGAGGGCGAAACAAGAACGTAGGGTGCATTCGCGAAGCAATGCACCACCCATACACAGCAATGCACCGCTAATCCGAAACCATACCCTGTAGGCAAACCCAACCCAGATCGATTCAACACCGAAAAGGGGCTAGACGCAACGCACTCCAGAAGGCGTCCAATGGGCCTCAACTTCGCAGCAGCCATAGCCCGGTATAGGTCATGCCCGAATCATCGGGACGCACTAATAAAAAATGTAACCCCTGACTAGCAACCTTGCGCTGCTCAAACAATTGTCCAGCCTGGGCCATGGTGGTATCGGCAAAGGTGGTCATCACCCAGCGGTCACACAACCCCGCGTCCAAAATCAGTCCATCGGGATCCCCCGCCATGTAGCGCAGTGCTGCCGGATGAGTGGACTGTACCCACTGGGCCAAGGCCATCGCCTGCCGTCCGCCATCGATCACAATTCCTGGCAGGGGCGTTGTACTGGCTAATCCTAACGCTGAGGGCAACCATTCCGGTTGCAACTCGGAAATGGGAATCGGTTCATGGGGAAAGGTTCGCTCAAAATCCCCCGCCGCCAGGGTCACAAAACCCCAGCGATCTCCCCAGAGATTTTCCGCCAGGGGTAAAGGCGGCGGCGCATCAATGTGCAGCGGGTCGTAGGTGCTGCCAGAAAAAATCGCCAGGGTGGGATAATCCTGAACTTTCTGACGCAACCATTGGTGTAGGGCTAGCGTATGGCGGGTGGGCATCAGCCTAAGGCCCAATTTTTCCGCCGCCAGGGTCAACAACGACAAGGCCTGAGGCCGAAACACCTGTACTTTTTCTGGGGTGTATCCCGCCTGGGCGATGGCGGTTTGTAACTGGGCCGTCGCCCAATCGGCATTGACCGAGCCTTGTGGAGTGTGGGCCTCGTAGCGAAAATTCAGATCGGCACTACAGGCCAAAAACTCCCACAGCGATTCGCCCTGATCATTGTTCAGGGGAGGACGGTGCAAATCCAACTGCCAGACGGTCATAGGCAACTATCGAGAATGTTCAGAGCAGACGGGTAGACCCCGCCGAAGGGAAGACTTTCAGGTAGGCCAATCTAGACAACGCCACCGAAGGCCCCGATCGATGAACAGCCTTTCCTATGGTAGTCTAGGTAAGTACAGCAACGGGGCAAAGTGTCCTGCTTTTTGCTGTCTGCACGGATCGCCTAGGACTGCGGGAGGTGGCACAGACCGTCCTGAGGCATATCTGAAAACCTTTGTGATGGCCAAGGCTCCCCTTGGTCTTGTCTCTGTAGAATTTTTAACCTAGGCAAAAATAGACTGTCAGGTCTACGGTCAGGCCTAGCGTTGGTTAGGCTTAGCGGGCTGAGTTAGCATCGCTAGATTCAAGCCTCTTTAAGGCCGTTGACGGTTGTATCCTAGCTTTTTCTAAGGTGAGGGTGCGAGCTGTCCTCGTGTCCTAGGCTGCTATTTTTGTATTGGTTGTTTCGTGTTCATTACCATTGCAGGAGAAATAGGCAAGTTCGTATGACTCAAGTTGTTGTTGGTGAAAACGAAGGGATTGAATCAGCCCTACGCCGATTTAAGCGTCAGGTGTCTAAAGCAGGTATTTTTTCTGAGGTCAAGCGTCGCCGCCATTTTGAAACCCCTCAGGAGAAGCGTAAGCGCAAGGCCGTTGCTCGCCGCAAGAAGCGTTACCGCTAAACCCAGTCTGGTGGCACGAATCAATTTCTGAATTGAAGACCCGTAAAGAGGTGCTGAGCAATCGGCACCTCTTTTTCTGTTTGGCCTGGTTCTTTTTTGTCCAGTGACCTTTCCTGACGGGTTCGGCAATACGACCCTTGAGTGAAGCTTGAACAGGGCGCAAAAAACTTGCCCCAAGGCTTGGTCGATGGGGATGGGGGCTGCTTGTAATTGGGCCTGGGAATCAGGCGTTGGGCTAGGGCCGCAGGTCTACCGAGGAAACCGACGGGGTGAGCAATTCTGGTAGAACAATTTGACTGACCTGGGGTTGGTGGCCTAGCCACTGCACTGCGAGGCGGCGAAAGTCTTTGGCGGAACCGCTGACGTAAAAATCGGTGGCCCAGGCGGCGGTATTGCTGCGCAGACCAAGGGCATCTAGTTCTTTAGCCGCTGCTGCCACCATGGAAATGGCGGGGTCAACGTAGCGGGTGCTGGGGGGCAGGATCGTTTTTAACAGGGGCGCAAGGTGGGGATAGTGAGTGCAGCCGTAGATGAGGGTGTCAATCTGAGAGGCCATTAGGGGGCGCAGGTAGTCCTCGGCGATTTGGCGGGCGTGGGGCTGCTGAATTTGGTTGCCTTCTACAATGGGCACAAATTTGGGGCAAGCCACCTGCCACACCTGGGCGGTAGAGGAGAGTTCTTGGATGGCGCTGGGATAGGCTTTGCTGTTCACGGTGCCCTGGGTAGCAATGATGCCAATGCGTTGGCCCACCTGAGCCGCCGCCTGGGCCCCGGGGCGAATTAACCCCAGAATGGGAAAGTCATATTCAGACTGCACAATGTCTAGGGCGAGGGCAGAACTGGTATTGCAGGCCATCATCACCATCTTGACGTTCTGGCTAGCCATCCAGGTTAGGATTTGCCGAACAAAGTACAGGATCTCCTCAGGGGATCGGGGGCCGTAGGGCAGGCGAGCCGTATCGCCAAAATACAGTACCGACTCGTGGGGCAACTGGCGGTAAATCTCCCGCAGCACCGTCAGGCCCCCCACCCCGCTATCAAAAATACCAATACGGGCGGGGCCAGGGGAGGCGAGGTGACGGCGTTGGAACCCATGCTTCATAAGTACTTATGCCTAAGTGAATACCAGAGATTTCAATGAGTGTAGCGGGTCTAGACAGAGTAATCAAATGAGCCAAAAAAATCTAGGGGCCACGGCATAAAAAAACGCCCTACCTCAAGGGCGATGAGGGCAGGGCGCTAGGGGATCAACTTGGAGCCTAGTCCTGGCTAGGGGACGGGGAACTGACCGTTGCTAGGGGTTCGGCGTCCTGAAGGGGAGGTTCATCCGTATCCTTATCTTCAAAAACGAGACGCAGCAATGGTGGGGCCAGGAAGGTGGTTAGGATCACCATCACAATGATGGCCGCATCCAGGGACTCGGACAGCACTCCACTGGCGGCCCCTACCCCAGCAAAGACGAGGCCCACCTCTCCCCGAGGCACCATGCCAACCCCAACCGCTAGGCGATTGATGCCGGGCTGACCAAAGACCGCAAACCCGGTGACCACCTTGCCCACAAAGGCCACCACCACCAAGAAGGAGGCGATGATCAGGCCAGGGCGGTTGTTGGGATCGAGGGGGTTGAGGACACTGATGTCGGTTCTGGCCCCCACGGTGATGAAGAAAATGGGTACCAGCATATCGGCGATGGGGTTGATCTGCTCCTCCAGTTCCTTGTGCTTACTGGTTTCTGCCAAAATTAGGCCAGCGGCAAAGGCCCCTAGAATAGCCTCCAGGTGAATGGCCGCCGCAATATAGGCCAGCACAAAGGCAAAAATTAGGGAGCTAATCAACACCTGACCACGGGTGCGGAGCTTGTCTACTAGGGCGACAAAGTAGGGACTGAGCAACCGACCGAGGAAGATAGAGCCGACTAGAAACACGGCGGCCCCGATCACCAGATAAACCACGTTAAGAATCTCAATTTCGCCCGTTTTGGCGAGGCTGGCCACCACGGCTAACACAATGATGCCCAGCACATCATCCAGCACGGCGGCCCCAATGATGATCTGCCCCTCGGTGGAACTGAGCTTTTGCAACTCGGCCAACACCTTGGCGGTAATGCCAATGCTGGTAGCGGTTAGGGCCGCTCCGGCAAAGATAGCGGGAATGGTATCGACCCCAAACAGGCCTATTAGCCCGGCGGTGCCAGCGGCAAAGGGAACAGTGACCCCAACCACCGCCACCACAGCGGCCTGGGGACCAACCCGGATCAGTTCCTTCAGGTCAGACTCTAGGCCGATCTCAAACAGCAGAATAATCACGCCCAGTTCGGCCAGCACCGAAAGGGCTTCACTTTCGCTTTCAAACACCCGCGACAGGCCATCTTCGGGGGCAATGCCCGTCACCCAGCTCACCAACTGCATCAGCATCGAGTCTGGGTTGACCCCAGCTTCGGGAAAAACAATCAAGTGCAGGGCCGATACGCCAACAACGACGCCCCCAATTAATTCCCCGAGTACCGGGGGTAGGTTGACTCGGGCACAGAGTTCCCCGCCCACCTTAGCGGCCAGGTAAACCACAATCAGACTCAGCAAAACGCTGGCCAGGACCAAGGGTTCAATTTCTGCCTCCGCAATCTCTGCCAACCACGGAAACCCAGAACCAAGGTGCGTCACCCAACCCTCCGAAACCAAGCGGGGGGCGGTGCCGGTTAGGCCGCTTATCCAATCCACCATTCAGGCCGCCAAAACTCGTCCTTTTCAATCTACATGAGTTTTCCGTCCGTAAAGAGTTCGCTATAAGCGGCACAATGCGCCAAAACCCACCCTAAACAAACATTCGATGGGCCAGGGAGGGCATTTGACGACGAACCTGGGCCAGACGGTTGGGGTTGATTTCAGCAATGGCTACCCCCGCAGCGGTGCCAGCATCGGCTAGCACCATCCCCCAGGGGTCAATAATCATGGCATGCCCGTGGGACTGGCGACGGCTGTTGTGGAAGCCCGTCTGGGCCGGAGCGATGACATAACAGGTATTTTCGATGGCGCGGGCCTGGAGTAGGACTTGCCAGTGATCTTTGCCGGTGAATTCGGTGAAGGCGGCGGGCACCACCAGAATTTCTGCCCCCTGCTGAGAGAGGTGGCGATAGAGTTCGGGGAAACGCACGTCGTAGCACACCGATAGGCCGATCATCCCGAAATCCTTGGAAGGAAACACGTCGGGCAGCAGATGGCCAGAAATGACGATGTTGGATTCCCGGTAGGTGTTGCCGTCGGGTAGGTTGACATCAAACAGGTGTACTTTTTCGTAGCGCAGCAGTTCTTGCCCATCGGGGGAAACTAGCAGAGCCGTATTAAAGACCTTACCTTCCTTGGCAGGTACCGGATAGCCACCACCAATCAGGGTGACTTGGTAGCGCTGGGCCATGGTTTTTAGAAAGGACTCGCTAGCCTGACAAATCTGTTCGGCCTGGGCAATTTTGGCGTCTTCGTCCCCCAGAAATGAAAAATTTTCTGGCAGTGTGACAAGTTCTGCCCCCTGGCGCACCGCTAAATCGATTAATTCTTCGGCCTGGGCCAGATTTTTGCTCAGGTCTGGCACACTGGTCATTTGTATGGCGGCTGCCCGGTAGGCTCTCATAGACTCGGCTGAATGGGTGTAAAAAGATTGAACCTCAATTTTATGCGCTTGGGGAACCGCTTAACGGATTTGGATCGATCCTGGGAGAAAAATCCTTGCTTTCTCCCGATGGCCCATGCGCCCTGGGCGGTTTCCCCCATGGGTGTAGCGGCTATGGGTGTAAAAATTTTCCTAACCAGAGACCATCCCGATCTTTGCAATCGGGATGGTCTCTGGGGCGCATTATCGCGAGTTCGGTTTTGGTAGAGCCTCTGAGGGTAAGCCCCTTGAGGGACTTTCCCCCGCCTAGGCCAGTACCTTGGCGGGGGAAAGGGTAAGCACTTCCACGCCCGTTGTGGTAACGGCAACCGTGTGCTCAAACTGGGCCGAGAGTTGGCGATCTACCGTCAGGGCCGTCCAGCCATCGGCTAGAATCTCTGCTTCGTGGGAGCCGATGTTAATCATGGGCTCAATGGTGAACACCATGCCGGGGCGGAGTTTTTTGCCCTTGCCGCGCACGCCGTAGTGGGGTACCTGGGGGGCGGTGTGGAAAATGCGGTGAACCCCATGGCCGACGAAATCTCGCACCACGGAAAAGCCCTCGGCCTCAGCGTACTCCTGAATGGCTGCGCCAATGTCGCCAATGCGGGCACCGGGTTTGACCTCGCGAATGCCTCGCCACATCGATTCTTCCGTGACGGCCACCAGTTTGCGCACCTTGGGAGCCACATCCCCGACGAGAAAGGTACGGGAGGTGTCGCCGTGGTAGCCATCGACGATGGGGGTAACGTCAATGTTGATAATGTCGCCATCCCGCAGAATTTGGTCGGCGCTGGGAATGCCGTGGCAAATCACCTCATTGACGCTGGTGCAGATGGATTTTGGAAAGGGCATTACCGTTCCGGCATAGCCTAGGGGGGCGCTAGTAGCCCCACGCTTTCGCGTCCATTCCTCGGCGAGGTCGTTTAATTCGAGGGTACTGATCCCCGGCTTCACGTAGGGCTCAAGGTAGTCCAGCAGTTGGGCTGCCGTTTGGCAGGCTTTCCGCATTTTGTCTAGCTCACGGCTGGAGAGCAGGGTGATGACTTCTGGGGAGGGTTTTTGTTCTTCCACGGTTGGCTGTGAGGGGTTAAGGGAATCAAGGAGGGCGGGAAAGAGACCCGGACAACAATCAGGGTAACGGGTTCTATGGTAGAAAATTTCGGCTCGTTCGGCGAGGTGGCCCCAGGGGATGGTGGCAGTAAACGGCTTCCAATTCCTGGGGGCAGCCTGGCCTAGGGGGTAACCGGCTGTTTGGCTTCAAACTTCAGCTTAGATCGTTTGAAGGGTTCAGGAATCTCCACCGGATATTTTCCGGTGAAACAGGCGGAACAGAAACTGCCCGGTTCTTGGTAGGTGGCCTCTAGCATTCCTTCCCAACTGAGGTAGGCCAGGGAATCGACCCCAATTTGCTTGGCAATGTCCTCGATGGACTTGGTAGCGGCAATTAGTTGGTCTTGGCTGTCGGTGTCAATACCGTAGAAGCAGGGATGGGTCACCGGGGGCGAGGAAATCCGCATGTGCACTTCCGTGGCTCCGGCATCGCGGAGGGCCTGCACGATTTTGCGGCTGGTGGTGCCCCGCACGATGGAATCGTCCACAATCAAAATTCGCTTGCCCTCCAGCACATCGCGCAGGGGGTTGAGCTTCATGCGAATGCCCACCTCCCGCATCGATTGGGTGGGCTGGATAAAGGTGCGGCCCACGTAGCGGTTTTTGATCAGCCCCTCGGCGTAGGGAATGCCGGACTGCTGGGAAAACCCAATGGCTGCTGGTACGCCGGAGTCGGGCACCGCCATGATCAGATCTACCTCGGCGGGGGCTTCTTTTGCCAGCTGGTGCCCTAGCCGCCGCCGATAGCTGTAGAGGCTTTCGCCGTTAACGATGCTGTCGGGACGGGAGAAGTAGATCATCTCAAAGACACAGAGCTTGCGCTGGGTAGCCTCCGCCCAGTGCAGGGAGCGCAGGCCCTGTTCCGTAATCCACACCAGTTCTCCGGGTAAAATATCCCGCACATAGGTGGCCCCAATGATGTCTAGGGCGCAGGTTTCCGAGGCCAGGACGTATTGGGCAGGACTACCCTCATCTGGTATTTCCGCTCCTAAAACGCCCAGCACTAGGGGCCGAATGCCCTGGTGGTCACGGGCTCCGAGGATGCCATCGGGGGTGGCTATCACCAAGCTAAAGGCCCCTTGGCAACGGGTAAAGGCTTTTGCAGCGGCGCTCAGCCAGTCCAGGCCATCGTTGACGGCCTCGGCGAGGGCAAAGGCGATCATCTCTGAGTCGGTGGTGGTAATCAGATCGTGGTTGCGCTCCAGCAGTTCTACCCGCAGATCGGCGGCATTGACCAGGTTGCCGTTGTGGGCCAGGGCTAAATCCCCCAGGCGGGTCGGCACAATGGCGGGTTGGGCATTGCACACGTGGCTAGAACCCGTCGTGGAGTAGCGGGTGTGGCCCACGGAAATTTGCCCCGGCAAGTCCTTCAAAATGTGGTCGTCAAATACCTGGGAAACCAGCCCCATGTGCTTGTGATAGTGGCTAGTTGTGCTGTCAAATGTGGCAATCCCCGCCGATTCTTGGCCTCGGTGCTGGAGGGCAAATAGCCCAAAGTAGGCCAATCGCGCCACATCTTCCCCTGGCGCATAAAGGCCAAACACACCACAGGCTTCTTCGGGTTTGTCAGGACGATCTGGCGAAGCGTCCTGACAGGCAGGGAACTCGTCGGGATAGGCCAAGGCTTCATCAGAGGGAAAGGTCATTGCGATTGTGGGGTAATGAGGTCGGTGGTGCGGGGGCGAGGGGAAGGGAGGACTATCTGCTCCAGAGGATAGACAGGCACCTCAACGGGAGAAGGGAGATGGCCATAATAAAGGACACGCTGACCCGCAGGAGCAAGCTAGATCAGCGGTAAACAAGGGCCCTGGCCTCTATGGAGAACAGTCCATCCGTGGTGCACAGGGTTAAGGGAGGTTTAATGAGCTCTCTTGGCCTGATCTTATCAAATCATCGGGGCGGGCAACCTTGGGCTTCTCTGGGTAGCCGTCGTCTCAGCGATACCTTCTGGCTTACAACCTCTAGGGCCACGGCCTGGCGATGACATTTCTCTCTTCGGCAAGCGGTGACTCTAGGGTCTAGCGGTTTAGGATGGCTATATCCATGAGGTGTGGTCATGAATCTAGATCAGGATATCGTTACGGTCAGGCCTGCAGAAACGGTAGATACCATTCAAAGACTGCCCAACTATGTGGGTATTTCAGAGCAAACCGCTGGGGCTAAAGGAATTTCCATGAATATTGTGGTGATTCCCCCTGGAGCTAAGGCAGAACCCCATTTCCATGATGGGTTTGAAACGGCGATTTACCTGATTCAAGGCAACGTTCAAACTTTCTACGGCGAGAACCTGGCAAAATCGGTGGTCAATCAGCAGGGGGACTTTATCTTTATCCCCGACGGGGTACCCCACCAGCCCGTTAACCTAAGCAATACCGAAACGGCCATTGCCCTCGTCGCCCGCAATGACCCCAACGAGCAGGAAAGTGTCCAGGTCTATCGGGGGTATCACTCCGCTGTTCAGTCCCAGTCCACCGATTCCCCATCGACCCTAGCCTAGGGGGAATTTGTCTAAGTGCAAGATGCCTCGTTAGCCTCTGGGCGAGGGGCTGCTGTTTCACTACCTCCGACGGGGATCATTCTCAAGGGCTCTGCCCCCGCGTGGGTAGCCCCGATGGTTGCCCCTAGGCTTTGCCTGGGGGCAAGATGCGGAGACTGACTTCATCCGTTTCTATCGGACGCTCAGTTCGGGGCTGGCTTTGCCGCTGACGATGGCCGGGTCGATGGCCTGATCTTCGGCAATCAGGCGGGCCGTCATCTTGGCGGACATCATTACGCTGGGGGTACCTGCGCCCGGTTGGGTGCCTGCGCCGACCAGGTACAGGTTGCGGATATCTTCGCTGCGGTTGTGGCCCCGGAAGAAGGCAGACTGCACCAGCAGCGGCTCGGGGCCAAAGGCGTTGCCCTTGTAGGCGTTGAGGGTGCCCTCGAAGTAGTCGGGGGTGATGTAGCTCTTGCAGACTAGGCGCTCCCGCAGGTTGGGCAGATAGCCCCGCTCTTCTAGGTAGCTGAAGACGGCTTCACAGAGCTGTTCCCCGGCTTCGTCCCAGTTGATGCCAGAGTAGTTGTTGGGCACGGGCACCAGGGTATAG
>CAZWNR010000114.1:0-9503 GCA_964635665.1 uncultured bacterium
GGAGCCACCCCCCACGACCTCGGTGCCCCCAACGAGCAGCCCTGGGTGCAAACCAACTACACCAGCTACCAAGACTGCAACCTCTGGAAAGACCTGGGCAGCGACTTTGTGCTCCAGGTCTATCGTGCCTTTGTGTTCACTGGGGCAAGCGACCTGGAATTCCTGCAAACCTGTTGGCCTGCGGTGGTCGAAACTCTGCAATACCTCAAACACTTTGACCGCGACAGCGACGGCATTCCCGAAAACGAGGGTGCCCCCGACCAAACCTTTGACGATTGGCGGCTCAAGGGTCTCAGTGCCTACTGTGGCGGGCTGTGGCTGGCGGCCCTGGAGGCAGCCCTAGCCATGGGTAAACTCCTGGCCGAAAACGGCCTTGCCCCCGGCACCACCCCGATTTTGCTGACCCAGTACCAGCGCTGGTTAGAGGGCGGCTTCCATGCCTATCATCCCAAACTGTGGAATGGCCGCTACTACCGCCTGGATACGGGCAGCGGTTCCGAGGTGGTGATGGCCGACCAACTCTGTGGCCAGTTCATGGTACGGCTGCTGAACCTGCCGGACTTGGTGGAAGAAGCCTGTATCCAGTCCTCCCTAGAGGCCATCTACGAGGCGTGTTTCGTCAACTTTAACCAGGTCGCCCAAACCCAGGAACGTCCCCAGGCACAAAAGTTTGAGGGTGCCCAGGTCGGCAACTTTAGCGCCGCCACGTTGAAGCAACCCATCGGAGCCGCCAATGGTGTCCTTCCCGACGGCACCCCGGAAGATCCCGACAGCACCCATCAACAGGAAGTGTGGGTGGGGATTAACTTTGGCCTCGCTGCATTCTATGCCCAAATGGGCCACACCGATAAGGCCATGGCCATGACTGAAGCCGTCGTCCGCCAAATCTACGACTACGGCTTGCAATTTCGCACCCCGGAGGCGATCACCGCCCTGGGTACCTATCGCGCCTGCCACTACATGCGGCCCCTGGCGATTTGGGGGCTGTATGCCCTGCTGCCGACCGTTGAATCTCAGTAAAATGCTAATGATTTGACGAGGTAGCCTGCTCGCCGTGGAAACGGCCAACTTAGGCGACGTTTGAACAAAAGTTTCCCTAGGCACAGGTAAAGAAGATAACGATGGGAAGCAGAGGATGGGGATGTTGAGGGCGGTGGATCGGGATCTGTGGGTGGCGGAGCAGCCGCTGCGCTATTTTGGTCTCAGCATTGGCACCCGAATGACGGTAGTACGATTGGCGGGGGGGGGCCTGGTGGTGATTTCGCCGATTCAGCCCGCTGATGGATTAGTTGAAGCGATCGCCGTGATCGGCCCAGTCCGGCACATTGTGGCCCCTAACCTGTACCACTATCGGTATGCGGCAGCCTTTAAGGCCATCTACCCCGATGCCGTCCTGTGGGCATCGGCGGGGCTAAGGGGCAAGCGGCCAGAATTGCCCATCGACCGCCCCCTCGACCCGAATGGCCAAAGTCCCTGGGACGGGCTGGATTGTCTCTTCTTTCGTGGTCTGCAAACCCTTGCTCCTAGCGGCCCCGATCCGCTAGAGGAGTGGGTCTTCTGTCATACCGCCAGTCGAACGCTGATCTTGACGGACATTGCCTTTAGGTTTGACGACAGCTTTCCCTGGCTAACCCGGCTGGTTACCAGACTGGGTGGCAGTTACGACAGCCTCAGTCCATCGTTGCTGGAACGGGTGGCTACGAAGGATAATGCCCAGGTTAGAGCCTCGGTAGAGCAGGTGTTGCGCTGGGAGTTTGAGCGAGTGATTGTCGCCCACGGCAGCATCGTCGAGGGCGGCGGCAAAGCGCAGTTCAAGCAGGGGTATGAGGCCTTTTTGGCAGGCTCACGTTAGTGGCGGGGAGGTTGTGATCGCTTGACGCTCGGTTACGGATCAAGCTCTAGGGAGAGTTGGTAGATGCGTTTTTTGGGTTGTCCGGTGGCTTGGGCCAGTTGACGGCTGGCATCGGCGCGGGAGAGGCCTTGGTGAATCAGGCGTTCCAACTCGGTGCGGAGGGCGTCGTCGGAGAGGGAGATTTCGCCCTGAGGAGCGCCTTGGATAACCACGGTAAATTCGCCCTTGGGGGCCTCGGCTTGGTAGTGGGCCAGGGCCTCTTCGAGGGTGCCACGCCAGAATTCTTCAAAGCGTTTGGTGAGTTCGCGACCTAGGGTGATGGGGCGATCTGGGCCAAGGCGTTCCCGCAAATCCGCCAGGGTTTTGACCAGTTTGTGGGGGGCTTCGTAGAGAATCACCGTGCGCTCCTCCCGCTGAATGGCTTCTAGGCGAGCGGTGCGGCTGCTACCCTTGAGCGGCAGAAAGCCTTCAAACACAAACCGATCCGTTGGCTGCCCAGAAACGCAGAGAGCCGTCATGGCCGCAGTAGGGCCAGGGATCGGCACCACGGGAACATTAGCCTCCACGCAGGCGGCGACCAGTTCGTAGCCCGGATCGGAAATTCCCGGCATCCCCGCATCGGAGACCAGCGCCACAGAATGCTGTCGTTCTTGCAGGTGGTGCAGCACCTCCCCCAGGCGGCTTTGGCGGTTGTGTTCGTGGTAGCTGATCTGGGGCGTGGTGATCTGAAAATGTTGCAGCAGCTTGCCCGTGTGGCGGGTGTCCTCCGCCGCGATCAAATCCACCGATTGAAGAATACGCACGGCCCGAAAGGTCATGTCCTCCAGGTTGCCGAGGGGCGTCCCCACCACGTAGAGATGCCCCGGCTTTGGATCCGAGGGTGCGGCGTCAGCCATGGGATTTATCGTCCTAGTGCGTTAACTAACCGAGGCTTGGTGGATCCAAAAACCCCCGACGCCCTCACCCTAAATCCCTCTCCCAAATTGGGAGAGAGACTTTGAAGCGTTTCTGGCTCCCCTCTCCCTCCTGGGAGAGGGGCTGGGGGTGAGGGCTGGATCGCGATAACTGAGGCCTCCTAACTCCAACAAAGAAACCTAGGCCATCACCATGCCGCCATCGACATTGAACACCTGCCCGGTGATGTAGGCGGCGGCGGGGTCGGCGGCGAGGAAGCGCACCATGCCCGCGATGTCTTCGGGTTTACCAAAGCGGCCTAGGGGGATGAACTTGAGGATTTCGTCGGTGTTGGGCAGGTCGCCGGTCATATCGGTTTCAATGAATCCCGGAGCCACCGCATTGACGGTGACGCCTCGGCTGGCCATTTCCTTCGCCACGGTTTTGGTAAAGCCAATCACTCCGGCCTTGGCAGCGCTGTAGTTGGCCTGTCCGGGGTTGCCCATTTGCCCCGCCACCGAGGCAATGTTGATAATCCGCCCAGAGCGTTGCTTCAGCATTCCCTTAGCCACGGCCTTGGTGCAGAGAAACACCCCTGTGAGGTTGAGGTCGATCACCGCCTGCCAGTCCTCCAGCTTCATCCGCAGCAGCAGGGTGTCGCGGGTAATGCCAGCGTTATTGACCAAAATATCAATCCGGCCAAAGGCCTCTAGGGTACCGCTGATCAGCGCATCCACCTGGTCAGCCTGGGAGACATCCGCTTGCAGGGCCAGGGCTTGGCCACCCTCGGCGGAAATGGTAGCCACGATTTCCTCAGCGGCGGTGGAAGAACGGGCGTAGTTGACCACCACCTTTGCGCCCTCGGTGGCCAGGGCCAGGGCAATGGCGCGACCAATTCCCCGTGAGGCCCCCGTTACCAGTGCCACCTGTCCCTCAAGCTGCTTGATTGCCATCGCCAACCTTCTCCTTAAAATCCGTATCAGAAAATCCTCGGAAAATCCGTGGAGGATCGCTCTAATGGTTATGGGGATCGGCTGGGCCTGAGCCCGTTAGACCCTTGTGCCCCTAGCTTTGATCCCATCGATCCGCCCAATGGTTGTATCACGAAAGTGACCCCTTCCGGCCCCTAGGCTTAGGGGCAACCAATGGCCCAGCCTAGCTAACACTCCCCTTAGCTGGCTCCATAGCAGGCAGGAGTCCTGCGCGGCGGGATTTTTTCCGATCTACTGGCACGGCTGTCATCGTCGCATGGGCGGAAGCCTAGGCATAATGTAGATGCCCCACAGCAAGACAGCCCTAAAGGGGCCATGGGGCAAAAGCCCCAGTTGCTGGGAAAAGCTGCTGTAAAATTAACCCGCCGACTCCATCCGCCGAAACGGTCTGCCGAACTATGCCATCCCCCATCCCCGCTGGAACTACCCTACAAAATCGCTACCGCATCCTCCAACCCTTGGGACAGGGCGGGTTTGGCCGCACGTACCTAGCGGAAGACCTCAACCGCTTTAACGAACGCTTTGCCATTAAGGAGTTTGAGCCCCAGTCTGAAAATGACATGACCGAAAAGTCGCTTCAGCTTTTTCAGCGGGAAGCGGCGATTCTCTACGGCATTAGTCATCCTCAAATTCCCAAGTTTCAGGCCATTTTCGAGGAAGATCAGCGCCTTTTCTTGGTGCAAGACTACATTGACGGCGTCACCTATCGAGATCTGCTCAACCAGCGCCTCAACCAAGGTATGACCTTCTCCGAGGCGGAGGTGCGTCAGTTCTTGCAAAACATGCTGCCCGTCCTAGCCCACATCCACAGCAAGGGCATCATCCACCGGGACATCAGCCCCGACAACATCATGCAGCGCCACACCGACCAGCTCCCCATGCTGATCGACTTTGGGGTGGTGAAGGAGGTCTTTACCCGCATTCAAATGACTGGCTCCCCAACCCATGCCACCTCCGTCGGCAAGCTGGGCTACGCCCCCAGCGAACAAATTCAGTCGGGGCGGGCCTACCCCAGCAGCGATCTCTATGCCCTAGCGGTGACGGCGATTGTGCTGCTCACAGGGAAAGAACCCCAGGTGCTATTTGACGATGTCAACCTGACCTGGCATTGGCAGCCCCACGCCCACGTTAGCCCCGGTCTCGCCCAGGTCCTCAACCGCGCCATCAGCTATCGACCGGGAGATCGCTATCAATCCGTCAGCGAAATGGCCCAAGCCCTAGGGGCCGTTGGTAGCGGAGCCCTGGGGGCCGCTGGAGTTGCTCCCCGTCGCCCTGCGCCGCCCCCTTCCCAGGTCAAAACCGTGGCCGTAGGACGGCAGTATCAGCCCACCCAGGTTGGCCCTGGCAGCAACTACCCACCGCCCTCGGTGGTGCCTCCGGTGGCAATGCCAGAGTCGGAATCGGTTTGGGAAAATCCCTGGGCCGTCGCCCTGATTGGGGCAGTGCTGGCTTTGATGGCAGGGCTGGGGGGCTGGCTGGTGGTGAGTTTGATCAATCGTCCCCCCCAAAATGCCGAAAACCCCGTTCCAGAAATTACCATCGACCCCATTCAGCCCACCGCCACCCCCACTACAACCCCCACACCGCCCCCTGTCAATCGCCCCACGGAATTCAACCAAGCCCTGCGCCTCGGCCCTGGCCAAAGCCGCACTGTTTCCGGTTCCCTCCGCAGCAGCGAAACCATCAACTACCAGTTTGAAGCCGAGGGTGGCCAACCTCTCACCGCCCGCATCCGTGGGGAAGGGGTGTTGCTCACGGTGCTCGGCCCCGAGGGTGGCCCGGTGGAGAGTGGCGCTGAGCGCGTGCAAAGCTGGCAGGGTACCCTAACCACCACGGGTCGCCACAGCATCCAACTGCGGCCTGTGCAGGGGCTAGACCAAAGCAATTACACCCTGGAGGTAGAGCTGGGCCAAATTCCAGAGCCAACTCCAGAACCCACGCCGGAACCAACCCCAGAACCGACTCCAGAACCAATCCCAGAGCCAACTCCAGAACCTACGCCGGAACCCACGCCGGAACCGACCCCAGAACCCACGCCGGAACCGACCCCAGAACCCACGCCGACCGACGATGCCGAGGGAACCTGATGTTGCCGAACAGCCGGTTCAAATTGCCCCTGGACAAACCAAGACTCAGATCGTTGTGTAGGTCAGTCCAGGGGGCAGCCGTCGCTATGAAGAAATGCGCTAAATCACCACAAACCCGTGACAATGCCTGACGGCTCCAAACGGTTTTTTTAGAATAGGTAGCATAGGTCTCTTTTTATACCCAAAATTACAGAACGAGCGCTTCCCTTGCCCAGGGACCAGGATCTCCATAAAAGCAATCTCAGGGTAATTCTGGTAACTAGGGCCAGCGTCTACTTGGGTAACGTTTCAACAGAGGCAAAGTAAAAGACCTAGGGTGCCTGGGTGGAAGCGTTCTTGAGAACCGAATCACCAACCATCGCACGAGGTGTGAACTATGAAAACTCGATTTCTTCGACCCCTCAAAACCGTCGGTCTGAGTCTTCTGGGTGTTGGCCTTGGGCTAGGGTGTCTCAAGACTGGGACGGTAATTGCCCAGGCTTGGCCGAACTGGGACGGAACACCCCTCTACGGAGAGGTCGATCTCTGGTCTGGATTCGATCCCGATCCCTACCTAGTTGAGGTAGAGGCTGGAGGCGAAACCAATGTCGAATCCCTTGGGCTAGGTTCGGGTTGCACCGGATTTATTGCGGCTGACCAGCCCGATTTTCGGGTGCAGTACGAATTGGGGGACTATCCCCTGAGCTTCTACGTTGAGTCGGCGGCGGATACCACCCTGGTTGTCAACGCACCGGATTCCCAGTGGTACTGCAACGATGACTTTGAGGGGGCCAACCCCATGGTGATGTTCGACTATCCCGAATCGGGCCAGTACGACATTTGGATTGGCCACTTTGGCGACAGTTCTACCCATGACGCCACCTTAGGGATCACAGAATACGATCTGACGGGGTACTGATGGCATTTTGTCAGCCAACCTAAATCAGCCCCCTCGACTCTCCGTCGTGGCTTCCCCGCTGAGGTTTCTAAACGGCCACGCACGATGACTCTAGTCAGTAAAGGCGCTGGACTGAGCGGAATGGCTAGCGACAGCGGCGATGGGGGGCATTCCCAGTCCGAGGGCTGTCAGCAATTGGTGCTGGGCCGCTATCATTTGGCCATAGCTAAAGCCGTAGGAAGTGGCTAGGTTAGGGGCTTTGCTTTGGGGAAGTTGGGGGGTAGCCGTTGCGTCCGGGTTGGTAGCCTGGCCCAAGAGATCTTTTAGGTAATCTCGGGCGTAGGGGCTGCCATAGACCACTAGCCCCCGCAGACAGTGAGCCTCTAGCAGGGCCTTAATCCAGGCCTGGATGAGGGGAGAAACCGCCGCCGAACCTCGGAAGGGATTGCCCCGCAGAAAAATCTGCACCAGGGTGGGACGTAGGGTATCGGGCTGGGGCCAGCGCTGGCAACCCTGGTGATCCACCACTTGAAGCTGATAGTGGGCCTGGGCGGGCAGGGCAATGGCGGGGGCGGTGCGGTTTAGAAAGGGACAATCCACCAAGCTATCCACCACAATCAGGTTGTCACCAGGATTTTGAGAGTCGCAGGGCTGCACCTGCCCCGCCACGGTCATGGAGTTCGCCAGGATGTCGGCAACGAGTTGCTGGGATTTTGGCCGCAGAAAGGGATCGAGGTGGATGGGCGGCGGCGGAATATGCTCCCAGGCGTGGCAAGACTCTGGCGGCACTGAGAGCCTGGAAACCACCCGCTGTTTGGCTCGCCACAGTCGCTCCACCGAGTCTGCAATGCGTTCTGGGGGAATGCGTCCAGTAGTTACGGCCTCCACGACGGCCTTAATGCAGCCTTCTGGGTCGGTGGGCATCAACAGCACATCCGCCCCAGCTTCCACCGCCAGCACCGCCGCTTCGTAGGGGCCGTAGGTACGGGTGATGGCTCCCATAATCAGGGCATCGGTGACAATCAGCCCGTTAAACCCTAGCCGCTGCCGCAAGAGTCCCGTTAAGGTGCGGTCAGACAGGGTGGCAGGATACTGCCGATCCAGGGCCGGAATGGTGAGGTGGGCGGTCATCACCGTATCTACCCCGGCGGCAATTAGCGCCTGGAACGGCGGCAATTCCACTCGCTGAAGCCGTTCCCAGTCGTGGGGCAAAATCGGCAATTCTAGGTGAGAATCCACCGCCGTATCGCCATGGCCCGGAAAGTGTTTGGCGGTGGTGAGGGCACCCTGACCCTGGGCACCGCGCACAAAGGCGGTGGTAAGGGCGGTGACGATCTCCGGCGTATCTCCAAAGGCCCGCACGTTGATGACGGGATTCTGGGGATTGTTGTTCACATCCGCTACTGGGGCCAGCACCCAGTTCAGGCCAATGGCCAGGGCTTCCTCGGCGGTTACCGATCCCATGGCTTCAGCGTAGGCTTCGGCCTGGGGCAGATCTCGTTTGGCGATTTCGGCTAGGGCCATGGGGGGCGGAAACCAGGTGGCTCCACTAAACCGCTGCCCTACGCCTTCTTCTATGTCCGCCGCCATCAGCAGGGGAACCTGGGCAAGGGTTTGCAGTTCTTGGGTTTTGAGGCCAACTTCGGCAGCGCTGCCCCCCAACAAAATCACCCCGCCCACCCTCAGATCGGCAATGTAGTGGTGCAGGGTGGCCCGGTCGGCTTCCCAGGCGGGATAGCGAATTTCGTGGTCAAACAAATGGCCAGAGGTACGCACCACCACCATCTGCGCTACCTGTTCCGCCAGGGAAAGCGCATCGGGGGAGGGCATGATTGCGCTGGGGGCCGTCCTCACGCCAGAGCGTCCTCGTCGTCCTCGTCGCTGAGCATAGTGTCTTCATCGAGGAAGTCTTCGCCATCCCCCTCATCTCCTGCCTCAAACCAGGCGTCATCCATGCCCTTTTCCTCCCGCTCCTGACTGAGCTGGTTGATCAGGGACAGCACCCGCGTGCCCCGCTCCATGGAGGTATCTTCTTTGAACAGAATTTCTGGAGTGCGCCGCAACCGGATGCGTTGGCCCAGTTCGCTGCGCACAAAGCCCGTGGCCGCCTTCAGCCCTTCCATGGTTTCGGCGCGGGCTTCTTCGGTGCCGTAAATGCTGACAAATACCTTGGCGTGCTGCAAATCCCCAGACACATCCACATCGGTGACGCTGACCATGCCAGCCCCCACCCGGTCGTCTTTAATATCGCCCATCAGCATGTGGCTAACTTCGCGCTTAATCAACGACGCCACTCGCTCCACTCGACGACTATTCGCCATAGTCCCGTACTCCAACGTAATATACAAAACCTAGGCCGCACTCAAGCCAAGCATGGCCCGCAGGGTAAAGGTGAGGAACAGAAACCCAGCCACCACCGCCCCCACGAGAGCTACCGCCGTGGTCGGACGCTGGAATAGGGGTACTAAGGGCTGCACCGCATTGTAGAGAATCCCCAGAGAAAAGGAGATCAGGTAGCGGGGATAGCGAAAAACGTTCTCAAAAAACTCTTTCATGGCGAGGTTTCAACAGGGGCGGGTGGGGTCACCGGATACCATTATCCAAGTCTTGCCCGATTTCCATCCTAACCCAAGGATTCCAGGGTTCTTATCCTCGGTGCCAAACTAGATGCCAGCTCCGTCAAAAAATTCGTCGATGGTACGGTCTTGGATGCGGCAGAGAACACGGTCGCCTCGGTTGGTGGCCACCACGCCAGCCAGTTCCTTCTCTAGGCTTGGAGAGGAGGCTTGCCCAAGGGCTCG
>CAZWNR010000115.1:0-9458 GCA_964635665.1 uncultured bacterium
TAGGCGCAGGGGCAGGCGGTACCCGGCGCTTTACAGTAATGTTGCGGGCAAAAACCACGGCACTCACGTAGGCAGGACACTGACCTCCCGGAGGTGTCTTGCCATCGGAAAGCTGGCGGTTGTGATCGATAAAACGCCAAAATCGAGCTTTAAAAAGGTCGGAATCCATCCAAGTTCGCACCACCGCCGCTGAGCTAAATTCCAAGGAGATAGACTCAATATCGGAGGCTTGTAGGTCGGCGGCAAGGCGGGTTCGTAACTCTGGCGGGGCCGCATTGACCATCGCATTCACCTCATCCCGCGTCAGATTAAAGGTTTGCCAAGAGCCCGACTCTAGGGCATTCATGGGTGAAAAACTGCTGGGATAAAACTCTATCCCATCGGTATCGGTGAGGGTGTTGATATTCGGGTCAAACTTGCTGTTCCAAACGCTCCAGGTTTGATGGGGATTCTTAGCCCCCAGACGACTGCGAACCGACTGAAATTGTTCAACCTCTTGCTTAAATCCCTCGTTAATCCAACGGGCTTCTAAATCCTGAAGCTGTTGGCGAAGCTGCGGTTCTTCTACCGTTCGCCAGTGGTTTCGAATTACCTCATCTGTACTGGTTTCTCCTGTGAGTTTAGCCGCGTTATAGCGTTCTTGTAGGACAAACCACTGATCGCGAAACTGGTTATAGACTTTTACGGCGGGGCTGGGTTCTGGCCAACCATTTTGTCCTTGCACCGTTAAAAATTGAATGGCTCTTTGATACTGAGCTTCTTCCTGGGGAGTGCGGGTAGACTGGGCGAGTTCCGTATCGTGCCCGCCCAAAATATCTCCATAGGTATCCCACAACAACTGAGATGCCGTAGGTTGCCACGCCTGCCCGTCGGGAATTAAGTTGACCAGCAGGGAGAATTCTTTGAGCTTTGATACATTGAAATTTTGAACAAAGCTAAGGTCATTTTTGGTGTACTGAAGCGGCGTAATGGGAAAACTGAGAAAGGTGTTTTCCCCACCAAACACCTGTTTTGCCTTCTGAGATAAGGCCAGTTGGGCAATTGCATCGATAGCCATAGGAAATTCCTCGGACAACAATGAATTAACTGAAAGAAAACTCCCCTCTCCTACTAGGAGAGGGGCTGGGGATGAGGGCCTAAATCCACTGCTCGATGTTGGGCAACGGATTAGGCGATTTGGGTAGAATATGACACTTAAAGCCAATCACCTGCATCCCAGAAACCTTCATGGTTTGGCCATCAAAGGTGTAGCCGTGCTTAGCGGTGGTTTCGCCTAGGCTGGTGCTGCGTTGGTGAGATCCACCTAGGTTAAAGGCCCCAAAGGATAGCGCCCCACCGCCGCTGGCGGATGACCGCTCATACTCCGAGAGATACTCCGAGAATCCGCTACTTTGACCGAGGGAAAGCTCCAAATCTTTAATCACTACCATTGACGTGGGATAGGCCGGAATTAACCCCTTGGCGGGATTGCCGCCATCGCTGACCATTTGTGACTTGGAATCAGGATTATTTTGGTCAAAGCGCCAGGTTTTGCTATTCAGGAAGGCTGTCTTAAACCAGGGCCGAGTAATCATCACCTGGGCAATTTTAAACGAAAGCCGGAAGCGACTACTGTCAAATTTGACCTTTGATTCGTAGGACGAGCTTGTACTACTGCCACCGCCTCCACCGCCGACGGTGAGGAACCCAAGGCTAAAGCCACCACCCGCTTTGGTACTAGAAGAACGGGCCGCATATTGAGAATTTCGGTAGCGATTGTAGCGGCTGGAATTGAAGGTAAATTGTGTCCAGCCTGAGGCGCGGGTGAAGTTGCCGGGCACCACCGACGTAAAGTAGAAATCGCTGCCCGATGCCAAACTAGTGAGCTTTGCCTTTAGCAAATCATCGCGATATTGATCCTTCAGCAGAGACATATCCCGCTGCATCACTTGATCGATAAAGGCATTGATTTGTTCGTAGTCATTCTTGTAGCCGTTAGAAACCCAATCGGCCATTGCTGCCCGCACTCGATTGCGCAGAATATTGGCATTCATCGCCCAATAATGGACATCCTCAGGACGACTAGCGGCCAGGGCTGCAATGCGGCGGTTGTTGTATTCTAGGGCGGCGGCTTCGTAGTTGGCCATCTTCTCTTGGTAGAGTTTCACAATGGGGCCATCTTCGGTGATTTGCCGTTCCCGACCAAAGAGATCGGTTTCGGTACGTGTGACGTTGAGCAGTCCGCGAAACTGTTCAATCCGCTGCTTAGTATCGGCGGGTAGTTCCGACTTCATCACCTGGCTCATCCGCAGAATATATTCATAGCGCTCTGAGAGGCTTCCCTCATTATTCATCACGCTTAGGCGGGTGAATTGCTCGTTATTAAGTTTGGCTAAATCGGGGACAAAATCGACCATGCGAGCAAAGCTTTCGGCCTGCATGTATAACCGTGCGGTATCCGTAGCCCGTAGTTGATCCAACAGTTCCGGCGTAATTTCTGGGGTTTCGTCGTCTGTGCCGAGATTTTCAACGGCATTCCTATTGACAATGCCCGTTAGACCCTGGCTCAAGAAGTCGAAATCATCGGCATCAATGGGCATTCCAGGGGTTGTCCAGCTAAAGAAATTATCCTCTGAAGCTGGGACATGATTATCGCCGCTGGTCAGCACATCGTACAGACTTGCCATAATAGAATTGGCTAAGGCGCTGGGAGTTTCAAATGACATAGTGGGGCTCCTAAATCTAAAACACAGCTTTTCACGATGGTTGTCTAGAGGTGATGGATTGAATTCACCTCAATCTCTGGACGTCAACTCATTCATAGCTGACGTTTACTTAACGTTGAAATCAGAGAAACTAACCGTTCGCTATAGGTTTGATTATGGAATTTGCCCTTTGAGCTGCCATCACCCACACGGGTACTTCTTGGGCATACCCCCCTCGTTGATTGTGGTTCTCCCCGTAGCCATTGTCTGCCCACCCATGCACTGCATCCATCGCCCTGAAAGACAGCCTTTGCACCGAGGGCATTCGCACCACCTACCTCCAAGGTGCTGGAAAACTTGGTGAGGCCCTAGGTATCCACCGCCACCCAGTGGCTAAAGGACGTGGACGTGGTAGGCCCAAGCGAGACGAACCTCGACTCCACCGGTTTGGATGTGCCCGTGACCGACTATGCTCAGTTCCTCAAACCCCACCTGAACTTTAGGTGGGTAAACGCCCTGAAGGGGTAAATGTCCTGGTGAGGGAAATGCCCTGATGGGGAATGATAGAGGTTATAGGCTAGCGTCATTGGCATTATTCTATTTGGTGAATATGATTACCCGGCGACACTTAGCTCGTCTATCGTTATTTAGCCTGGGGTTAGGACTGGCCAACTGCGCAACGCGACCTCAGATTGCCGTTAATCCTACCCTTACTGACAACGACGCAGATTTAATTATTTGGTGGGAACAGGGATATTTGCCGGAAGAAAATGCTGGCGTTGCGCGACTGGTTCAACAATGGGAGCGTGCGTCCGGGCGTAAAGCTATCCTGAAGTTGATGCACATCAGCGTCTTACAACAGGAACTGCTTAAGGCGGTGGCAGCCCCTGACAGGTATGTAGTACCCGATGTGGTCTTTGCGATTTCTTTAGATGCCAATTTGGCCCCCAAGCTGGCCTGGGAAAACCAGCTGATGGATGTTGCGGACATCCTTGAACAGCACCAAGGCTATTACGCCTCGGATGCCCTACGCCAGGTGACCTATCGCAACCAGGTCAGGCGGGAGAGTGGATATTATGCCATTCCCATTGGTAATGCTGGGGAATATATTCATTGTTGGCAAAGTTATCTGGCAGAAATTGGCCTCACCCCGCAGGATATTCCCCAAGATTGGGTTGGCTTCTGGCGGTTTTGGCAGGGGGCTCAGCCATTATTGCGCCACCAAGGTCATCCGGAACTCTACGGCATCGGGCTGTGCATGTCCGCCTCTGGGGTGGATACGTTTACCTCTCTGCGATGGTTTCTAGATGCCCATGGGGCCACGGTGGTGAGTGATGACGGCGAATTGGTTTTTTTAGAACCCGAAAATCGTCAGATCTTTATTGACGTGCTTGAGGAGTATACCGGGTTCTATCGACAGGGATTTGTTCCCCCTGATGCCCTTAACTGGACTGCTTCTGGCAACAATGCGCGATTTTTAGAGGGAGGAATTTTGATGACCCATAATCCTACCCTGTCTATTCCCCTTACCCAGAAATTAGTTGCTAATCAGTACAACCAGGATGCCAATCAGCGCTACCGGAAAATTGCCACTTTGAATTGGCCCGATAAACTCGATGGCACTCCCATGCAGCCCCGCAAAGGAATTAAACAGGTGGTGCTCTTAAAGGCAGGGCGACATCCGCAGGCCGCCAGGGATTTCGCAACTTATCTGATTGAGCCAACGAATTTAAACCAATTATTAAAAGATGGATTTAAGGGTCGTTTTTTGCCAGTAACATCCCATCTATTCTCGGATCCTTACTGGCAGAATCCATCGGATAAACACCTGGCAATTGCCCTTGAAATTCAAGAACAACCCAGCCCCGTTTCCTACGAGATTTTGCATCCGGCCTATAGCCAGATCCTAGGTCAACAGGTTTGGGGGCAGACGGTTTTGAGAATTCTTGACCAGAAAGAATCCCCTGAACAAGCTGCCGATTGGGCTATGGTACAAATCCAAAATATCTGGACAGAATGGGAGGCAGAGCCATGAAACACTGGCTCAACAAAAGCTTACTTACCCAACTGGTGAGTTATTTCTCAGCGCTTTCAGTAATTACCCTGATCACCGTGGCGGTGGGGTCCTATTTCAATGCTCGCCGTGCGTTAGAAGCAGAGGTGATTAATCGCCTTATGGTGGCGGCGCAGCTAAAAAATTATCAACTTGACCAATGGGTTGAAGAGCAGTTGCGGGATGTTTTGCTGGTTAGTCAAGCATTGGAAATCCAACTCGCCGTCAAGACCCTGCTAACCACTGATCCAACGGCACCAGAGCACCAAGCAGCTTACACTAATTTGGCCCAGTATGTAGACGGACTCATCGAAGTCAAGCCCAATCTACGCAGTATTCGGATTACCCGAAACAGTGGATTTGTGGCATTTTCTTCAGATCAGCCCAGCCTAAGGGGAACCTATCGTCCTCTTGGGGATCCGGCGACGTATTTCACCCGAGATCGTATCAACAGCGTGGTCCCCAATTTCTATCGGCCTTCCCAAAACCAGCGAGCCGCTGTAACCGTGGCCACGCCTATTCTCGATGCCCAGGGCATACCCATGGCAGCCCTGGTCGTCGATCTCGATCTGAATCAAGTCGATACCCTGATTCGAGACAATACGGGGCTGGGGGAAACGGCGGAAACCTATCTGGTGGGGCGAGCAGATGGCAAAACGATTTTCATCTCTAAACAACCCTTTGATCTCCCCCGTCAATCCCTAACAATTGATGGACAACCCACTCCAACAGACCTGGTAGAGGCCAGCATCAGCAGTCAAGGTATTGACCTAGCAATTAACCAGCAGAGCGGCTTTGGTCAATACCTCAACTATCAGGGGGTGCCCGTTGTCGGCGTATATCGCTGGCTACCGGAACAGAATCTAGCTCTGATCGCTGAAATCAACCAAGCTACGGCATTTTTACCCGCCCGACAACTGGCTAGAAATATCCTCATTATCGGCTCCCTGTCCTCTGGGCTGTTGCTGATTGCGGTGTATTTACTGTCTAGGCGTATCACCCGCCCGATTTTAGCCATTAGCAACGCCGCTGATCGCTTTGCCCAGGGTGACTTGAGCCAGATGGTGCCGATTATGACCGAAGATGAAGTTGGTCAACTAGCCCAAACTTTTAATCAGATGGCTGGCCAGCTTAAATCATCCTTTGAAACCCTGGAACATCGGGTGGCAGAACGCACCGCTGAACTGGCCCAGGCTAAAGAGCAAGCCGACGCTGCAAACCAGGCCAAGAGCGAATTTTTGGCAAACATGAGCCACGAACTGCGCACGCCCCTCAACGGCATTTTGGGCTATGCCCAGATTCTGAGCCGTTCCCAGGGAATTCCCGATCAGGAACGGCGGGGGATTAATGTCATTTATCAGTGTGGATCCCACCTCCTGACTCTAATTAACGACATCCTAGAACTCTCGAAAATTGAGGCCGATAAGCTAGAGTTGATCCCTAGCCCGGTACACCTCCCTACGCTACTCCAAAATGTTGTTGAAATGTTTAATATTCGGGCTGAGCAGAAGGGCTTAGACTTCATTTACCAGCCTAGTTCCTGCCTACCAGATGGGGTTGAAGTGGATGCGCAGCGACTGCGGCAGGTGCTGATTAATCTCTTAGGGAATGCGCTCAAATTTACCGAACAGGGAACCATTATCCTGCAAGTAGATGTTTTGGAGCAGGACGATACCGGGGTTGTGCTCCATTTTCAAGTCGTAGACACAGGCATTGGCATTGCCGCAGAACATCTGGCCAAACTTTTCGATGCCTTTGAGCAGGTGGCTCGCCATGGACAACGAGGCGAAGGCACAGGCCTAGGGCTAACCATTAGTCAGCGGATTGTGCAGCTCATGGGCAGCTGCATTCAAGTACAGAGTCAGCTAGGCCAGGGGAGTGAATTTTCCTTTACGCTGGAGCTTCCCCTGGTTACAGAATGGGCACAACCGCAGAAAATAGAAGAACGGGATCGCATTATTGGCTACGTCAACCGTGACGGGGGCTCCTCCGAGGAACAGCGCCGCTCTATTCTGGTGATCGATGACCACTGGGAGAACCGCGCCTTTGTCGTCAACCTGCTAGCGTCCCTCGGCTTTGAGACCGCTGAAGCAGACAGCGGCGAAGCTGGTCTAAGGCAGATCCCCGCTAATCCACCTGATTTAGTTATTGCCGACTTGGTCATGCCTGGAATGGACGGATTTGAGTTTGTCAGACAGTTGCGACATAGGGAAGAATTTAAGGCGATCAAGGTAATTATTTCCTCTGCCTCTGTGGCCCCCATCTATCAGCAAATGGCATTAGACCAGGGTAGCGATGACTTTTTAGCTAAACCCATTGATGTGAACCTGCTACTGACCATGCTGGCGACCCATCTGGATCTCGAATGGCTCTACGAATCTGATCCAGGCCCTTTATCTAATCCGGACTCTGACTCCACACCCTTTGTACTGCCCCCTGTTGAAACTCTGGAAAACTTATTTGATCTCGCCCAGCAGGCCAATCTGAGGGAACTACGAACAGCCGTAGAACAGTTAATAGTCGATAAACAGTACATTGCTTTTGCCGAGCCTATTCTCCAATTCACTCGTCAATTTAGAGCGGAAGAAATTGAAGATATGTTGAGGCAATACTTGGTGGAGGCAAGGGGAAATGGTGGATAATTCGAAGGTTTTGGTAGTAGATGATGTCCCCTCAAATCTGGAGATTATTACTGAGGTTCTCTTGTCCGTAGGCTATCAGGTGGCTACCGCCATTAGTGGCGAACGGGCCATCAATCGGCTACAAAAATATATTCCCGATTTAATCTTGCTCGACATCAAAATGCCAGGAATCGATGGCTTTGAAACCTTCCGGCAAATAAAATCAAAGCCCGGCTTGGCCGACATTCCAGTTATTTTTATTACCGCCTATGCGGACACAGAAAGCATTGTCAAGGGATTTTCCTTGGGGGCGGTTGATTATATCAGTAAACCATTTCAAGAGCTTGAATTAATTGCTCGAGTAAAAACCCATATTCAACTTCGGCAAACCATCCTGCAGGTTAAACAGCAAGCGATTCAAGAAAAAGTCCTGAGGCAGATTGTTGAAAATATTCATTGCTCTCTTGATTTAGGGGTGATTCTCCATAACGCCGCCAGTCAAATTAAGCAACAAATGGAGGCTGACTATGTCCTTCTTCATCATCACGATTTATCTGTTGACTCTCAAGTCATAGGAACAACGCAAGGCACTGATCCGATCTCTTCGACACCCCTGAAATTGTTTTCTTCGTCAGAGGCAGATTCTCCAGCACCCCTTACGCAGCTAGCTTTAGGAATGGCCGGGTCAAAAGATCAGTCTGAGGCAATTTTCTCCACGGAAAAGCCTGCCATGGAAGATGGTACTGCTTACACAGAGCTGCATTGTTCACTATTTCTCAAGGAAAATTTGTGGGGTGTGTTGATTGCGGGTTTTAGGTCCGAAAAGATTGTCCAGGGAAAATACGAAAATACCTTGCAAGTTGTTGTTAAGCAGCTGGAAATTGCTATTCAGCAGGCTCATTTGCATCATCAGTTAGAGCTGGCCAATGCTGAGCTTGATCGCTTGGCCAGCTTAGATGAATTGACACAGCTCCCAAATCGTCGTTGCTTTAATATTTACTTAGAGCAAGAGTGGTTACGGTTACTCCGAGAACAGCAGCCCCTATCGCTCATCATGATCGATATTGACTACTTTAAGCTTTACAACGATACCTACGGTCACTGCCAGGGGGATATCTGCCTAAAAGCCGTTGCTGAGACGCTCAGCAAAATAGTACGACGTCCTGCCGATTTGGTAGCCCGTTATGGGGGGGAAGAATTTGTGGCGATACTACCCCATACTAGTGCCGCAGGGGCAAAGAAGTTAGCGGTGCAAATGCTACGAGCAGTGCAGCAACTCCAGATTGCCCATCGCACCCATCTATCTAGCGATTGTGTCACGGTCAGTTTAGGTGTTACGACCTGTATCCCAACCTTAGAAGGGTCTTACCTAGCGTTTCTAGATTGTGCGGATCAAGCCCTTTACCAGGCCAAGTCCAAAGGGCGAGACAGCTACCATGCCATGAATTTTAGTGTCTAGCAACCCTACTGCCCACCGACCCTAGGGCGCTGTTCCATTTGTGCGAGGGGGTGTTCGAAGGAGTACTGGCGGTGGCTGAATGGGGGCGTGGGCCAGGAGATTGAGCGAGAACAGGCCTATACTGATACCTTGGTATTTGTGGCAAATCTGAGGAATTCCATGTCTGTCATCCGCGAACTGCATCAACAGTTGGTTAGCAAAGAGCGCTCTGCGGTGGAGATCACCCAGGGATACCTCGACCGGATGACCACCCTGGAGCCGACCCTGCACAGCTATCTGACGGTCACCGCCGACGCGGCCCTAGTCCAGGCGGCGGCGGTGGATGCCAAGCTTGCCGCTGGGGAAGCGCTTGGCCCCCTAGCCGGGATTCCCATCGCCCTTAAGGACAACCTTTGCACCGAGGGCATTCGCACCACCTGCGGATCTAAGGTGCTAGAAAATTTTGTGCCCCCCTACGAATCCACCGTTACCCAGAAGCTCAAGGAGGCGGGCATGGTGGCCCTGGGCAAGACGAACCTAGACGAGTTTGCCATGGGCAGCTCCACCGAAAATTCCGCCTACCACATCCCAGGGGTTGCCTGTGATCTGGTAGGCAACCCCTGGGATGTGGAGCGGGTGCCCGGTGGGTCGTCCGGCGGATC
>CAZWNR010000116.1:0-9452 GCA_964635665.1 uncultured bacterium
CCCGCCGTCGCCAAACCCTGCTGTGGAATCTGTTGTTTAGCGGCCCAGTCGGTATCGGGTTCTTTCGCTACGCCCGTCGAGAAGCCTTTTTAGCCTCCTTCAGCCGCCGCCAACTGTTTGCCGAAGAACAGGATATCGACCGGGAATGGCTCGATCAATTGCTGGAAGACGCCCAGGATGCGGGCGGACGCCACGCCGTCTACTCCTTCCTGGCGGGCTTTTGGCGACAGGATTACACTGCCTTGATGGTCGCCATTTCGGTGCCCACCCTCGTCATTTTTGGCGACGCTGCCTCCGGCATCAACCGCCTCAGCCGCACCGATCCACCCCAGCAGCGTCTCACTGATTACCTCAATCACATTCCCAACGCCACCGGAACAATGATCCCCGGTCGCAACGTGCTGCCCTACGAATCTACCGACGCCTTTGTGGAGGCCATGGGGGACTGGCTAGCTGGCAAGGCCTTGTCCTAAAGAACTCTTCAAACCGCACATCACGAAGGAGGGACTACCGCTTGCGGCCCTGCCAGTGGTGTTGCAGGTAGGTGAGGCCGCCCCCCAACAAGGGAATGAACGCCATCAGCAACAACCACAGGGGCGAGGGCGGGGGCGGGGGTTGGGCCACAACAAGGGGGGTAAAGGTGATCATCTCGGCGGTGGGGCTGGGGATCGCAGCCCAGATGCGCTGGGGGTTGAGGCTGAACAGCAGATGTTGCCAGGTTTCGGGGCCGACAATACCATCGGCGGGAAGCCCTTGCTGCTGTTGAAAGCGTTGCACAGCCTCGGCGGTATTGTCACCATAGCGTCCATCGATTTCCCCTTGGTACCATCCGCCCTGGGTCAGGGCCGTCTGAAGCTGCTGAACGGCTTCCCCCTCATCACCGGGGGCAACGGGGGGCAGGGGTGGATTCAGCCATGAATCAATGGGCGAGGGAAGGACTCCAGACATAATCAATCAAGGAAGGACGGTGAGATGACAGGCTGAAGCACGGCAATTTGGGCATGGCGTAGGCGTCGAAGGTTTCGACCGTTAAGGGGATCACCCCTAGGTAGGGGCAAAACCCCACAGCCACAGTGGCAACGTCAATAGTAGCCCGACAGAACTCAGCCCTACACAGGTCACCGAGAGTTCGCGGTCAAGATCGTAGGCTTCGGCCAGCACCAGGTTAGAAAAGGCACTGGGCATCCCCGCCTGGAGTACCATCACCAAACGCGGTGGGCCATCAATACCTAGGGCAGTGAGTGTCAAGCCTACGGCGAGGGGCAGCAGCAGCAGTTTAATGGCCATGGCTACCCCTGCCCGCGAAAGATGCCGCCAGGAGTTGAGTTGCTGAATGCGGAGCCCCATCAGCAGCAGCGACAGCATCACAACCCCCCAGGCAATGGCGTAGAGCAGGCTATCGAGCCAGGGGGGCAGCGGTAGGGGCTTGAGGGCTAACCCCGTACCAAAGGCGAGGATGATCGGGTTGCGTAGTACCTCCAGGGGCCAGTTTACCCAGGCCGGACGGGAAAGGGCCTGGGGCCGCCCCCCAAACTCCGCCGCCAGAATGGCCCCCAACCCGTAGGAACCCAGCAGCGTGCCTAGGGCATCGTAGAACAGCGCCCAGCTAAACACGCTCACCCCCAACTGGGGCAGCAGCAGCACGACGGGATAGCCAATATAGCCCGTGTTGCCCAGCATCGAGGCCAGGGAAAAACTGCCCTGGGTGGGCCTTGGCCAGGTGTTTCCGCGCAAAGCAATCCACAGGCGACTGCACAGCAGCCCCAACAGCATCGCCCCCCAAGCCACTGCTGGCGCAAGATACACCGGCCCCGACAGATCCGCCCGCCGAGTAAACCCAATAATGCTAAGGGGAATGCCCACCCAAAACAGGAACTTGCCCAGGGCCAGGGGAAAAGTCTGGTAAAGGCGTTGGCTAGGGGCTTGCCCAATCTGCACGCAGGCCAAGGCTTGCCCAATCCCCACCCCCGCCAACACCCCCGCCGCAATGGGCAGGTATAGCCGTAGCAAAACCCCAAACGGTGGCATGCCCCTGCATTCTCCCAAACGCAACCGTGATGGTTTCAGTGTGTCACGTTATCGGATGGGCGGCGGGGAACGGGGAACGGGAATTTAGAACCAACGGTGACCCTACAGCCCAGGGAGACAACCCCAATTCCCCATCGAGCACACCGTAGGGGTGGGGTCTCCCCACCCGCTGAGACCAGGGGCATACAAGCCTTGGGCAGAATCGGAGTTTAGTCTACGGTGAGCAAGAAGGCCCCCTGCCCCGTGCGGTCAAAGGCGTTGACAATGACGCGATAGGATCCGTTTTGAGGCAGGGTCACCACCAATTCGGAATTGGTGTCGTCGGGGCTGCGGTCGTCGTTTTCCCCGAGGCGATTGCCCTGCTCATCCAGCAGGATCAGGTAGGTGTCAAACACATCGCTACTCAGCCGCAAGCGCACGGTTTGCCCCGCCCGTCCCTGGAAGCGATATTCCTCGTAGAAGGATCCATCGTTGAGGGTGTCATCACCGGGGCCAAGGCTACCCTGCTGACGCAGAACCGAGCCGCTGCCCTGGGGAGAGGTGGTTGCGCCCCCCCCACTACCGCCACTGCCGCTGAGGCGCAGTTGGTACCGCCCGGTCTCCCCTTCAGCGTAGGCGTTGGCCAAAATTAAATAGGTGCCTGTATAGGGCAACTGCACCGATAGGCGAGCGTTGAGGTTGCCACCGCTATCGTCGTCTTGCACGAAGAAGTCTTCGTTGTCGGGGGCAATCAAAATCAGGTAGGCATCGAGATCACTACTGACCATGTCGATGGTGATGCGCTGCCCCGCTTGGCCCTCAAAGCTGTAGGGAATGTAGTAGCTGCCATCCGGTAAAACGTTGCTGTTGCTATCGAGTTGACCCTGCACGGGGTTACCATTCATCGCCAGGGGGATGGGGGCCTGGTCGGTGCGGCCCCCCTGGTTGGCGGTGCTGGCTTGGCCAGACCGCACCGAGGCCAAAAACTGCTGCACGGCGTTGGTGGGGATGGCAAAGCCAATGCCGACGTTGCCCCCCGATTCTCCAGTGGTAAAGATGGAGGTGTTGACGCCAATCATCTGGCCATCGCGGTTGAGCAGTGGCCCACCGGAATTGCCAGGGTTGATGGCGGCATCGGTTTGAATCAGGTTGCGCTCGGTGTCGATGCGGCTAATGATGCCCACGGTAAGGGTGCCCTGGAGGCCAAAGGGGCTGCCAATGGCCAGGGCGCTTTGGCCCACCCGCACCGAGTTAGGAGGCGCAATGGTGACCGTCGGCAGGTTACCGGGGTTGCCCCGCAGGCGCACGGCGGCCAGGTCTAGGCGGTTTTCGCCATAGCCCACCACATCCCCCTGGAAGCTACGGCCATCGGCGAGGCGTACCGTCACCACCCGATCATTCCCTACCACATGGGCATTGGTGAGGATCAGCCCACTGGCATCTACAATGCTGCCGCTGCCGCCCCCCGTGCGGGTTTGAATCGCCACCACCGCCGGACTGACCCGGTCGTAGACGCGCACGGTGGTGGCTTCATCTAGGGTGGACTGGGCCAGGGCCGCTTGGGGGCCAAGGATAGGCGCTCCAGACCAAGGGGCTGTACCGGGCAGAACGCCCAGCAACGCACCCATCACGAGGGAACCCGAAGCTAATCGTGTAAAGACGGTGTGTGCCATGGCAACGTCGTTAAGTGGAGAGTTATCTAGAGAGGGAGAGGGGTTGGGGGAAGACTGGGCTAGCATCAGCCCGATTGGAAGGCCGCTGGGGGTAGCATCAATCCCGTCGATGCACCGAGATTCGTTATTCGCTAGTCGTTACAGTCTACAGAGCTATTGTCCTAGGCTCAGGATAGCCCTGCCAATGGTCTTCTTCCCAGGGGCCTAGGACAGTTTGCCCACAGGCACGGGAAAGGTATCAGGGCAGGGGGCTAGGGGGCAATTTCAACCCGGTTACGGCCTGTGCTTTTCGCTTGGTATAGGGCGGCGTCGGCGGCTTTAATCAAGGCGTTGGCCGTGTAGCCGTGGTTGGGAAAGCAGGATACCCCAAGGGAGGCGGTAAAGGGGTTGAGGGTGGTGCCTTGGTAATCTACCCGCAGACGTTCAATTTCTAAGCGGATGGCTTCGGCCCTCAGGTCTGTCACGGCTAGGCTGGATTCTGGCAAAATCAGAGTCATTTCCTCACCTCCATAGCGGCAGGCAATGTCGGATCCCCGCACTCGCTCCCGCAAAATTTTGCCCACGGCCTGGAGCGCCAAATCCCCCGCATCGTGGCCGTAGGTGTCGTTGACGCTCTTAAAGTAGTCAATATCCAGCATAATCACCCCAATGGTGTGGTTGTGGCGCTGGGCCCGCTGAATTTCCTGCTGAAGGGATTCCTCCAGGTAGCGGCGGTTGAACAGGCCCGTGAGCGGATCCCGAATGCTTTGGTGCTGGAGGGTTTCGCGCAGGTGCAGATTGGCCAAAGCCAGGGATAACTGTTCGGCAACCGTGCGGGCTAGTTGCCGTTTGGCCGCAGGGAAATGGGCCGGGGTAGCCGCACAGAGGTAGAACAGGCCCAAAAGTTCTCCTTGGGCCTGCATGGGCAGACAGAGGGTAACGGCGTTGGCCGAGGCATGGCTATGGTGACAGCGCAAACCCATCTGTCCTGGCTCCACCAAGTGGCTCCGGCCCCGCCGCAGGGCCCAACAATCCTGGGGATGGAACTCGGTGAGAACCGTGTGTTCTTGCCCCCAGTTGGTCACCAGTTCGGCATAGTTGCGGGAGGCGTTGATGATAAAGATGCCGCCGCCGCAGTGGGGAAACATCGGGGCCACCAGGCTACCCATAGCCTCGTAGGCCTCCTGCACCGACAGGCAAGACTGGATAAACTCGTTCATTTCCCCCAAGAGCATCATTTCCTGCTGGCGCTGGCGCAGATTAGCCACGTTGTCCTGCAATTTTTGGTTCGATTGATGGAGCGCCATTTCCGACCGCTTGAGGGGGGTAATATCTCGGCAGGTGACCGCCACGCCATCCCCCAGGGGTACCGCAATCACCTCCAGCCAAAAATCGAGGCGACGGCGACGGTAGCGGACGGATCGCTGCACCGATTGCCCGGTGCTGGCCACCTGCTGACAGAGGTTCAACAGGGTATCGGCGTGTTGGTGGGGCTGTAGATCGCGCAGCCGTTGCCCCAGCAGTTGGTTGGGGAGATAGCCCAGCATCTCGGCGGCGGTGGGGTTGCATAGCCGCCACTCGAAGTCGAGGATGTGATCGTCTTGGCGCACCGCCCGAAAGGCCATAATGCCGTCAAGGGAGCTATTCAGCACACTACTAAGCTGCATTTCTGAGGTTTGTAGGGCAGCCTGCATTTCCACCGTTGGCGTCACGTCTAGGTGGCTACCCACCATCCGCACCACGCGCCCCTCCTCGTCTACCACATGCAGGATGCGGGTCAACATGTGCACCGTCGATCCGTTTTTATGACGGTAGCGCTGCACCAGGGAGAAGTGATCGATGCGTCCAGCGTTGTAGTCCTCCGTAAGCTGGTAGGAAACGAGGCGATCCTCCTCAAACACCACCGATGCCCACATGGCTAGGGAGTTGTCCAACTCATGGTCGGCGTAGCCCAGGATCGCCTTCCAGTGGGGGGAAAAGTAGATCTCGTTGGTCAGCAGATTCCAATCTGAAAAGCCCTCAGAGGAGGCCTGGAGCACCAGTTCGAGCTGTTCTTTGGTGGATTTGAGATCTAGCTCAGACTGTCGTCGATGGGTGATATCGCGGGCAGCGGCATAGATCACGGTGCCGACGGGCACTGACCGCCACTCAATCCAGCGATAGGATCCATCCCGACAGCGGCAGCGGTTCACAAAGTTGAGGATTTCATGCTGATCGGCCAGGGTCGCCAGGGCGGCGGTGGTAGCCTCCACGTCATCGGGATGCACATAGTCCATGAGCGGCCTGCCCTCTAGCTCTTCTAGGGGGTAGCCCAGGGTTTTCTCCCAAGCACAGTTGAGGCGGCGAAAGTAGCCTTCGGTGTCGGCAATGCAAAGCAGATCCAGGGAGACCGAAAAGAACCGATCCAGTTCGTCAATTTTGGTTTTTAAGGCGAGTTCGGTCTGCTTACGCTCGGTAATGTCGCGCACAATCACCAGGCATTCCTCATCGCTACAGGGCACCAGCCGCACTTCCTCGTAGCAGAGTTTGCCATGCTTAGGAATCTGCTGTTCCCACACCTGAAGTTGGCTAGTGGTTAGGGCTTGGTCGATGCGCTGAATCTGGTAGTGCAAAATATCGAGGGGCAGCACCTCCGAGAGGTGACGCTGAATGGGCAAAAAGCTGCTGGAGGCCCCATCCTTGGGTGGCAGCACCATGAAGCAGGTACCGTCGCGCCCCACCCGCAGCAACAGATCCGGAATCGCCGACAAAATCGCGTGGTTGGTGGCCTCGCTTTGGCGCAGAATAATCTCCATCTGCTGCCGCTGCATTTCCTCCCGCTTGCGATCACTAATGTCCGTGTGGGTGCCGATTAGGCGCTGGGGCTGACCCTCGGCGTTCCATTCGATCACCTGCCCTCGGTCTAAAATCCACTTATAGCGACCGTCCTTGCAGCGCATCCGGTGCTCGTTTCGGTAGATCGGGGTTTCGCCGCGCAGGTGGGCTTCTAGATCGGCGTAGCACTGGGCCTTATCGTAGGGATGAACTCGGCTGTCCCATTCCTCTAGGCGGTTGCTAATCTCGTGGTCGTCGTAGCCCAGCATGGTTTTCCACTGGGCCGAGAAAAAGACTTCGTTGGTGATGGGGTTCCAGTCCCACAGCCCGTCCCCAGTAGTGTCTAGGGCCATTTGCCAACGGCGCACCATGGCCTGTTCTGCCACCAGCTGTTCCCGCAGAGACTGGTTCGCCCGATTCAAAGCCATGACCTGTGCCCGTAAGGAAGCCACCGTTTCCCCAGGGTTAACCATGGCTTCAGCTGAGGCTTCTGATGAAACAACCGTCGGGCTATCTATCGATACAATCTCACCGGCCACAGCGTTACCCTAAAGATACTTAAAGCACAACTCAAGAGAGCCTCTACCCAGCGGCACGGACACCGCCTTGGGACAGAAGCAAGGTCAATGCTCATCTCTCTTGTTGTGCCCATTCCAAGGGAGTAACCACGACCCACGCTATCGTTCTTCGATCTCCTCGAGGAGGGGAAATTCAACGCGACTAAGGGTGACAATAGCTACTTTTATCTTCCCCTCTGGAGCACCAAAGGGTCCTATCGATCACATTTTATTTAGGTTATTGAGGGTTTTCACGGATCAAGGGCATCCGGTCAGCGCTGGCCCGACGGTCAACCCCCTCAATCTGCTGCTTGAGAAGACGGTGCCCCTAACCCAGGCGATAGCCAAAGCCGCGCACTGTCTTAATGTAGGTGGGACGACTGGGATCAGCCTCTAGTTTTTCGCGCAGCCAACGAATATGGACATCCACAGTTTTGTTGTCTCCCATGAAGTCGTGCCCCCAGACCTGGTCGATAATTTGGTCGCGCGACCACACCCGCCGAGGCTGCCCCATAAACAGCTCCAGAATACGGAACTCCTTGGGCGATAGGTTCACCTCTTCCCCGCGCAAGAACACGCGGCATTCCTGCGGGTGGAGGGTAATGTCTTCAAAGGTCAGCCCCGCTTCTGTCGCTGGCTGGGCCGGCCCTTGCCGCCGCCGCCGCAAGGCTCGACAGCGGGCCACCAACTCCCGCATCCCGAAGGGCTTGGTGAGATAGTCGTCCGCTCCAATTTCCAGGCCCACTACCCGGTCGGTTTCGGTGCCCTTAGCACTCAGCATCAAAATGGGTACATCAATGCCCTGGTGCCGCAACAAACGGCAGAGATCTAGGCCGTTCATCCCTGGCAGCATCAGATCCAGCACCACGAGGTGAATGTCTGGACGATTAACCCGGCTAGCGCTGGCGGTACCCCCCAGCAGGTCAAGGGCGGTGAGACCATCCTCCGCGATCAGCACCTCAAACCCTTCCTCCGCCAGGCCTAGGGCCACCGTCTGCCGAATCAGATCTTCGTCTTCAACAACGAGCACCCGCCCTAACCCTACCCGAATGCTGGGCTGCGTCGGCGACAAAAGCTCTGCAGAATTCATATTAAGTGTGCAAAATCTTCCCCCTGATCATACCAGGTCTGCCTCAACCCCCTAAATGGAGAAAAGTGGAAGATTTTGCCCCTGGCACCACGGCAGGCTTCCCCCTGGGGTGTCCCCAATCCCCCTTGAACCCAGCGGTCGGCGAACCCAGGCGGTGGGCCATAACAACTCGCAGACACTGCCGCCTGGGTGACCTTGCCTAGCCCAAGCTCGGGTGACTAGATGGTGACTAGAGGCCGTCATCCCAGGGCTTCTAGAGTCCCTAGGCCATAGGCAATACTATCCCTGCCGCCCCCATCAGAAACCTGGAATCGGCCTGCCCTGGGCCCCCTGAGAACGGGCTACACCGTAGTGATATCTTTTTCTTTGATGGCCAGGAGGTCGTCGAGCTTGGCGATGTATTTATCGGTGAGTTTTTGGATTTCGTCCTGGTAGTCGCGGGATTCGTCTTCGGAGATCTCGCTGGCTTTTTCGAGCTTTTTGATGGCGTCGATGCCGTTGCGGCGCTGGTTGCGGATGGACACCCGACCTTCCTCGGCAATTTTGTTGGCCGTTTTAACAAATTCCTGCCGCCGCTCGGTGGTGAGGGGGGGAATGTTGAGGCGAATGACCTTACCGTCGTTGTTGGGGGTAAGGCCCACGTCAGACATGGAAATCGCCCGCTCGATGGCCGTTAGGGTGCTGCCATCGTAGGGCTGAATCATCAGGGTGCTGGCGTCGGGAGTGGAGATGTTAGACATCTGCTTGAGGGGGGTGGCGACGCCGTAGTATTCCACCTCAATCCGGTCTAGCAGAGAGGCATTGGCCCGTCCGGTGCGGATGGTGTTGAAGTTGCGCTGGGTGGCCTCCGTGGCCTTCTGCATTTGGTCTTCAATTTCAAGCAAAATATCGTCAGCTGACATCACAAGCCTCTCCTACAATCGTGCCAATCGGTTCACCCATCAGCGCCCGCTTAATGTTACCAGGCACCGACAGGTCAAATACCATGATAGGGATGTTGTTGTCCTTACACAGGGCAATGGCGGTGCTATCCATCACCTTGAGGTCGTGCTGGAGCACATGGCCATAGGTAAGGGTGCGATAGCGCTTCGCCTCCGGGTTAATTTTAGGGTCAGAGTCGTAAACGCCGTCAACCTTAGTGGCCTTGAACACCACTTCGGCGTTGATTTCGGCGGCACGCAGGGCGGCGGTGGTGTCGGTGGTGAAGAAGGGATTGCCAGAACCCGCTCCAAAAATAACCACCCGGTTTTTCTCCAGGTGGCGAATGGCGCGGCGGCGAATGTAGGGTTCGGCCACTTCTTGCATGGCGATCGCCGATTGAACTCGGGTGGG
>CAZWNR010000117.1:0-4500 GCA_964635665.1 uncultured bacterium
ACACCGCCGATACCCCAGAGGTGGCAGGGAGATATTGTATCTCCGACTTTATCAACGAAGATTTCCGGCGGGCGGCACGGGCCGGAGACCCTATTATCATCAACGATACCCAGAGCGATCCTCGCGTCGATAGCCAGCGCTACGCCGCCCTCAAGGCCTACGCCTATGTCTCTGTACCCTTCCACCGCCAAGGGGTTTGGAAATACCTGTTTGTTGTCGGTGATTCCGCCGTCCGCCGCTGGCGCAACGATGAGATTGATCTGATTCAAGAGGTGGCCAACCGCACCTTTCCCCGCATCGAACGGGCCTACGCCGAACAGACCCTTCAGATTTCGGAAGCCAGGTATCAATCTTTATTTAATTTGATGGATGAGGGCTTCTGTATTATCGAGTTGATTGAGGACGAAGCTGGTAATCCGCTGGATTACCGCTTTCTGGAAGTCAACCCAGCCTTTGAACGGCAGACCGGTTTAAAAAACGTCGTGGGTCGGTTGGGCGACGAGATTGCGCCAACCACAAAAGTCCACTGCCTTGCCGTCTACGAGCAAGTTGTGCGGACCGGGCGGCCCATTCGCCTAGAGACCTATAACGAACATAGCAAACGCTGGTATTCGTCCTATGTCTCGCGGATTGGCGATGGGAGCAACCACCAGGCGGCTGTCTTATTTAGTGATGTCACCGATCGTAAGGTGGCTGCCCTTACCCTAGAGCAGCAAATTCGCCAGGAGTATCTGCTGGGCGACATTGCCCAGGAAATTCGCCAGTCCCTCGATCTCAGCCAGGTACTCCGCACGGCGGTGAATCGGGTGCGGGATTGGCTGAGTTGTGATCGCGTCATCATTTTTCGCTTTTGGCCCAACTGGCAGGGCGACGTGGTGATGGAATCGGTGGGCGATGGGTGGACAGCGATTCAGTCTACGACCATTGTTGACCCCTGCTTTGCCGATCGCTTGATTGAACCCTTTCGCCAGGGCCATGTGGCGGTCTTAGACGACATTCGCCAGCCCGGTTTAAAACCTTGCTACGTGGATCTGTTGCAGCAGTTTCAGGTGCAGGCTAGTTTGGCCGTACCGATTTTTAGGGGAAAGATCCTTTGGGGATTGCTGATCGCCCATCAGTGTGATGCCCCGCACCAGTGGCAAGGCTCAGACATTGCCCTGCTCAAGCGGTTGACCACCCAGGTGGGCATTGCCATCCACCAGTCTGAACTCTACACCCAGGCCCGCAACGAGCTCGCTGCACGGGAGGCTATGCAGACGGTGCTGGAGGAAAGTGAGGCCCGCTTTCGTTCCCTCAGCGCAGCGGCCCCCATTGGCATTTGCCAGACCAATGCCGATGGCGTTTGCCTGTACGTCAATCCTCGCTGGTGCACACTTTCAGGACGCGGCTACGAAGACTGCCTAGGGGATGGCTGGCTTCAGGGCGTACATCCCGACGATTACGAGCGGATGGCCGCCGCCTGGGTTAGTTATCTGGACGGCGCCCGCCAAATTCCGCCCGACGTTCGGCTGCTAACCCCCACCGGAACCATTCGCTGGATTTCCATGGGTTTTGCCCCCATTCAGGCCAGCAACCAAGACATTATTGGCCATGTCTGCACCGCCGTAGATATCACTGAACGGCGCACAACCGAACAGGCTTTGCGGGCCAGTGAGCAACGGCTCCAGGCCATTTTAGACAACTCCCCTGCCGTTATTTATCTCCTTGATAGGCAGAACCGCCATCTGCTGGTCAACCAGAGCTATGCCAAACAGCTTTCGACTACGCCAGAAGCCCTCATCGGCAAAACCCTCCATGACGTGTGGCCCGCCAAGATCGCCGATCGCTTTGTTGCCCAAAACCGCACGGTGCTAGACCAGGGCCAACGGCTGCAAGTGGAGGACTCGGCTCCCCTCACCGATGGTAATCACAGCTACATCACCGTCAAGTTTCCCCTCTACGATGCCGATGGCACCCCCTACGCCATCGGCGGCATCTCCACCGACATCACTGAACGGAAGGCGATGGAAGCCCAGTTTTACCATGCCCAATGGTTAGAGAACCTGGGCACCTTGGCCAGCGGCATCGCCCACGACCTCAACAACGTCCTCACCCCCATTTTGACCATGGCCCAGAACCTGAGGCAGACCCAGCCAGGGCTAGACCATGGGGGGCAGGATCAACTCGCCCTAATCGAACGGAGTGCCCAGCGGGGAGCCAACCTAGTTAAACAAATTCTGGCGGTCACCCGCGCCCCCAACGGCGATCCCATCCCCGTCGATCCGGTGGCGCTGCTACGGGAGGAAATTACGCTAATTCAGCAAAGTTTTCCAAAATCTATCCACATTCAGGCTAATTTGCCGCCATCAAACCCCGTTACCGCGCCCCTGGGCAGAATTATGGCCGACCCCACCTACCTGCACCAGATCCTCCTCAATCTATGCGTCAACGCCCGCGACGCCATGCCCAAGGGCGGCACCCTTACCCTGGCGGTGGCCCAAGCCCAGGTGGACGAGGCCATGGCCAGCCAAATTCCAGAGGCCCATAGTGGCCCCTACATGGTGATCACCGTGGCCGACACCGGCATCGGCATTACCCCTGAGGTGCAACGGCGGATGTTTGAACCGTTTTTTACCACCAAAGCCCCCAAACAGGGCACCGGCTTGGGTTTGGCCACCGTGCGCGAATTGGTGAAAGACAGCGGCGGCTTTTTACAGGTTTGGAGCGAAGTGGGCCAGGGTACCCGGTTTCAGATATACCTTCCCCAGGTTGCCGACTCTGTCCCCGGAGATGAGGAAGCCTCGCCACGGCCCATCCTCCCCAGCCCCCCAGGGGCGACGGTGCTGCTGGCGGAAGACGAGGAAATCCTACGCGAAATGCTGCGTTCGCTCCTCGAAAGCCACCACTATCACCTCATCCTGGCCGATGATGGGGCCGCCGCCCTAGCACTGTACCAACAGCACCAAGACAGCATTCAGCTCGTTATGACCGACATCATGATGCCCGTCGTAGACGGCCTAACCTTGATCGAAATCCTACGCGCCCACAATGCCGAGGTGCCGATCATCGCCTTTAGCGGTATTCCCAGCCACGAAACCCTCGCCCGAGAATTGGGGGCCAACGCCTTTTTGGATAAGCCCTTTGACGCAGAAACCCTATTGAACCAGATGGCGATGGCCCTATGGCAAGTTCAGCTAACGGCCCCCTCCTGATGGGTAAATACTCAATCCACCAAAGCACCGCCACAGCTAGAGCCACTGCCCGCTGTGCAGCCATAGCAGTAGGGCCGAGTTTGCACCGTTTGAAGCTGATCTAGTCCCGCTTCGGTGAGCAAATCCGCCACGGTGAAGGGCTGGCCATTGGGCAGGCGGCAGGGCACCCCTTCCATTTGGTTAAAGTCGCAGTCGTAGAGGTTGCCCAGGTAATCGACGGAAAGCTGGTTGCGGCACATGACATTGGCCACGGTGGCGTCATTGTGGTGTTGGGAGAGGAACTGAAGGTAGGGTTCGTAGAGATCCTGGGCCATTAGCGCTTGTTTGACGCGGCCAATGGGTAGGTTGGTGAGGGTATAGAGCTGGTTGAAGGTAATGCCGAAGTGGGTGTGCAGATAGGTGCGGTAGTCTTCCTCTAGCTTGGCCTGGGAGGGGGTGAGGGAGAACTCGGCGGAGCGGGGCACGGGGGGATTGTAGACCAAATCTAATCTCAGGTTGGGGTCTTGGCCATAGCCCAGTTGGTTGAGCCACTGCAAAGCCCGAATGGAGGCCTCGTAGACCCCTGATCCGCGCTGCTGGTTAACGTTGTTTTCTAGGTAGCAGGGCATCGAAGCCACCACCTGAAGCTGATGGTGGGCGAAATACTCTGGCAGGTCGCCGTAGCCCGGTTCAAAAAAGATAGTTAAATTCGTCCGCACCATCACGGTTTTGCCCGCCGCCCGTGCTGCCTCCACCAGGGGCCGAAAGCCGTGGTTCATCTCCGGTGCGCCCCCGGTCAAATCCACCGTGGCAATGTGCGGATAGCGGCGAATCACCTCAATGAGCTGGTCGCACACCGTTTCCGAGAGTTCCTCCGTGCGCTTTGGCCCCGCCTCCACATGGCAGTGGGTGCAGGCCAGGTTGCAGCGCCGCCCTAGGTTAATTTGCAGCACCGTAATCGGCAGCTTGGTGAGGGGTTGGCCAATCCGCTGGTCAAAGGGCGTTACGCCAAGGACAGCGGCAGATTCAGCGGAAACGGCGGAAACAGAGGGGTGAGAGGCAACCATCGACAAACTCGCTGGAATAACTAGGGACAATGCCCTATTAGAACCCATCTTCCTGAGAAATGCCGGAGAAAACCGCCATCCCTAGGGATTCGCTATGGCCATTGCCAGCGACGACGATAACCTTAGTTGTTCCTAGGGATCATCCGCGACCATCGCCCCATCGAACCGCTCGGCCAGCGCCAAAAATTCCTGCCCCCACCCACTGCTGAGGCTCACCTCCTGCATCGGGCCAGTGGGGGCAAATAGAATCCCCATCGACAGAT
>CAZWNR010000117.1:4600-9385 GCA_964635665.1 uncultured bacterium
CCACACAATCGGCAACAGTTCGTTGCATAGACAAAAATTTTACAAATCTATAGAGAATTTTCGATTCTGCCCAAGAACCGCTCAAGACAGCGGCCTACCGAGCACCTAATCGACGAGCGCGTCCGTCTGATGTCCCTGTCAAAGCCTCTGGGTGGTGCATTGCTTCGCGGATACCCCCTACGCGCTGGTTGATGGGCAAAAGCGTCTGCATCGGGCGCGGCAACCTCGCCCCTACAGGCTTGGGAGAAGGTAGGGGGCAGATCTCCTGCCCCTTGGACGGATCTGGGTTCTGTCCAGGTTTGTTAGGCCGCTAGCTAGGGCTAAGGAATGCCCGATTGCCATGGCCTAGAGCGGAATATTCTGCGCTAAAAGATTTAAGAATCTAGATTTTGTTATTGTTCTAATTTAGTTTTAATTCTTACGCAAAAACAATTTTTAGGCTTTATAAGTCCTTGAATAGGATTTTGAGTTTAGGAAAGCTGTTTAAAACCGATTTAACCCGTTAAGGGTTGATTTACGCCCCAAGCCGTTCTCAACGCCCCTTCTCAAGGCTGGGGGGCTGTGCGCATAATCCAAACAGCCGAAACACCCTGGGCTGCGTCAGACCCCATTGACGTAGACCAAGTTTGAAAACAGATCGTCTGGAGGTGCCTTGCCGTGGTTGGGTCGCCTATCCCCAAACCGCAAGGTGCCCCCTAGACTGACTGTTCCCCAGAGTTGATCCCCCAAAGTCCCCCTTGGGAAGGGGGACTTTGACTCCGGTTTCTCTCTTACAAGAGGAGATCTTGACTCCGGTTCCCCCCTTCGTAAGGGGGGCTAGGGGGGATCCCAACCTTGATACCTCCCACTTCTCACTTGCCCTACCTACATCGCGTCATCCCTATGGACAACCAGACACTCAAGCTCGCCGTTTATGGAAAAGGGGGCATTGGCAAGTCCACCACCAGTTGCAATATTTCCGTAGCCCTGGCTAAGCGGGGTCGCAAGGTATTGCAAATTGGCTGCGACCCCAAGCACGACAGCACCTTTACCCTCACCGGGTTTCTGATTCCCACCATCATCGACACGCTGCAAGAAAAATCCTTCCACTACGAGGATGTATGGGCGGAGGACGTGATCTACAAGGGCTATGGCGGCGTGCATTGCGTAGAAGCGGGTGGGCCTCCGGCGGGGGCGGGCTGCGGCGGCTATGTGGTGGGCGAAACCGTGAAGCTGCTGAAGGAACTCAACGCCTTCGACGAGTTTGACGTGATTTTGTTTGACGTGTTGGGCGACGTGGTTTGCGGCGGTTTTGCCGCCCCCTTAAACTATTCCGACTACTGCATGATCGTCACCGACAACGGCTTTGATGCTTTGTTTGCCGCCAATCGCATCGCCGCTTCCGTGCGTGAAAAGGCCCGCACCCATCCCCTACGGCTGGCGGGCTTGATCGGCAACCGCACCTCTAAGCGCGACCTAATCGACAAATACGTGGAGCATGTGCCCATGCCTGTGCTGGAGATTCTGCCGCTGATTGAGGACATCCGCGTTTCCCGCGTTAAGGGCAAAACGGTGTTTGAAATGGCGGAAACCGATCCCGCCCTGGAGCCCGTCTGCCAGTACTACCTGAATATTGCCGACCAAATCCTGTCCCGTCCCGAAGGCGTGGTGCCCACCGAAACCCCCGACCGCGACCTATTTAGCCTGCTGTCGGACTTCTACCTCAACCCTCCAGCGGATGCCCCCAAACAGGAGGTAGAGGAGCTGGATCTGATGATGGTTTAAGGTTTTGGCCCTTCTTTCCTGCGGGTCTACCGCTCATACAGCAGTCTTTATCCTGCCTTGCTTTGGGGGTTGATCCCCCCTAACCCCCCTTAAAAAGGGGGGAACCGGAGTCAAAGTCCCCCTTCCCAAGGGGGATTTAGGGGGATCGCCCAGGGTGTTATGGATAAATTCGAGATGGGTGTGGACAGTAGCTTCCCGTAGGGTGAGCCTCCCCGCTGCAAAGATCTCACCGGATAAAGTTCTGATTTGGAAGGGCTGCATTATCATCGGTACGCAGCCATTCAAATTAGCAAACGAGGCAGGATTATGGCCTTTTTTGAGAACTTTACCCAGGTCATCCGCCAGAAGTGGTTGGACTATGTGCAAGCCAATCGCGGCTGGTTGACCATCCAAATGCAGCAAACCTCTGTCCGTACGCCCGATGGGGGCCGCCGACCGTCCTCTTTCCTGATTTTGGGGGTGGTCAATGCCCTAGAGCCAAAGCTCTCGAACCTGATGGTGCCCTTCTATCAGCTCAACTCTGACGAAGACGCCCTAGTACAGGTGTTGGGTCTGAACTTTGACCCAGAGATGATTTTGGACAACGGCGAAGAAACGACCACCATCGAAGCCAACGAAGATCATCCCCTACTGTCCGATGGCACTGATTTATAGCGAATCTCCCTGATCAATCACTGGTATATCACTGACTCCCGGTACGGTTTTCTGGTTTAATCCATCTCTGAACTAGAGATTGGCGAACCCCGCCCACGAGGATCTGTGAACAGTAAACAACTGCGGCGCTCGCTAAAAATCAAGTGGCTGTCCTACTACCGCGACAACCGCGAGTGGATCGACAAATTGGGCATTTGGGTGACGCTCGACGGCCAACGGCGACCTTCATCGGGCTTTATTCTGGGCGTGCTCTCCACCCTAGAACCCGACCTCAACAATCTGCTGCCCCTGGTGGTAAGCCTGAGCAGCAGCCCCGACCGCATTATTGCCGCCCTGGGCCTAAACACCAACCCGGTGAAGGAGCTAGAGGCGTTGGCGAAGGCACAGCACATGTTGCCGAGCAGCGCCCGACCTGAGGTTTCCCTGGTGCCAGTGGAGGAGGTTTCCGAACCGGAGGCCATCCCCCCGACGCCGATTACCCTGGACATGACTCCCCCACCGCCCCCCACCTACGACGACGAGGTTTGCACCGGAGCCGGTGGGCGGGAAAACGACAGACCCAGGTAGGCCCGTCCCCCGATCCCCTACCCCAACCCTTGCCATGACCCTCGCCCAAGCCCAGCCCAATACGTCTGCCCTAGAATTTGACTGCGACACCGGAAACTACCACACCTTCTGCCCGATTAGCTGCGTAGCGTGGCTGTACCAAAAAATTGAAGACAGCTTCTTTTTGGTGATCGGTACCAAGACCTGTGGCTACTTTCTCCAAAACGCCATGGGGGTGATGATCTTCGCCGAACCCCGCTACGCCATGGCCGAGCTGGAAGAAGGCGACATCTCCGCCCAGCTCAACGACTACGAAGAGCTGAAGCGCCTCTGTGAGGGCATCAAGCGCGACCGCAACCCCTCCGTCATCGTCTGGATTGGCACCTGCACCACCGAGATCATCAAAATGGATCTCGAAGGGCTGGCCCCCCGCCTAGAGGCGGAAATCGGCATTCCCATCGTGGTTGCCCGTGCCAACGGGTTGGACTACGCCTTCACCCAAGGGGAAGACACCGTCCTCGCCGCCATGGCCCAACGCTGCCCCACCAGCGAAGAAGTCACCCCCGCCGAAAAAGAAGAGCGAGGCGGCATCCAAAAACTGCTGAGCTTTGGCCGCAAAAAAGACGACACCCAAAAGGCCGAAATCGCCGCCGAAACCGAATACCACGACCACCCGCCCCTGGTGCTGTTCGGCTCTGTGCCCGACCCCATCGTCACCCAAATGACCCTGGAACTAAAACGTCAAGGCATCAAGGTCTCCGGCTGGCTCCCCGCTAAGCGCTATACGGAACTCCCCGTCATCGACGAAGGCTACTACGTGGCAGGCATCAACCCCTTCCTGTCGCGCACCGCCACCACTCTCATGCGCCGCCGCAAGTGCAAACTCATCGGTGCCCCCTTCCCCATCGGCCCCGACGGCACCCGCGCCTGGGTGGAAAAAATCTGCTCCGTCTTTGGCATCGAACCCCAGGGCCTCGATGAACGGGAAGCCAAAATCTGGGAATCCCTCGAAGATTACCTGCAAATTATTCGCGGCAAATCCGTCTACTTTATGGGCGATAACCTGCTGGAAATCTCCCTAGCTCGCTTCCTAACCCGCTGCGGCATGACGGTGCAAGAAATCGGCATCCCCTACATGGATAAACGCTACCAAGCCGCCGAACTCGCCCTGCTCGAAAAAACCTGCAACGAGATGGGCCAACCCCTGCCCAAAATCACCGAAAAACCCGATAACTACAACCAAATCCAGCGCATCCAAGAACTGCGCCCCGACTTGGTGATCACCGGCATGGCCCACGCCAACCCCCTAGAGGCTCGCGGCATTAGCACCAAGTGGTCGGTGGAGTTCACCTTCGCCCAAATCCACGGCTTCACCAACGCCCGCGACATCCTAGAACTGGTGACCCGCCCCCTCCGCCGCAACGACAGCCTCAAGGATCTGGGCTGGGAGAAGCTGGTGAAGGAAGAAGCGAAGGTCTAAGCTAGCCAGCCCCAGCCAGATCCCAGGGTTCTTCGAGAACCCTGGGATCTCTCGCCACGCACCCAGAACCCAGGGTTTTTCAAAAACCCTGGGTTCTTTTTGGGAGGACAGGGCATTCTAGGGGAAACTTCTTTTTGTCACCTGCTATGCCACGCCGCAAGGTTGCCTTCTTGCCAGGGCATTACTACCATCTCTACAACAGGGGTAATAACCGCCAGAACATCTTCTTTGAGCGTGAGAATTATCTATTTTTTCTGCGACAGTTTCGGCAACATGTCGTGGCGGAAACCGCTGATGTCTTAGCCTATTGCTTGATGCCCAACCACTATCATTTTCTGCTA
>CAZWNR010000118.1:0-9331 GCA_964635665.1 uncultured bacterium
CATCCACCACTCGGTCACGGTAGGGCGAGTCTTTCATGGTGCCGTCTTCATGAAATTCCTGATACGCCTTCGGCACCGAAGACTGGTTGGGAATGGTGAACATTCGCATCCAGCGGCCCAGGATTCTCATCGTGTTGACGGCATTAAAGGACTGGGAACCACCCGATACCTGCATCACCGCCAACGTTCTGCCCTGGGTAGGACGAACGGCTCCAATGGAGAGGGGAATCCAGTCAATTTGGGTTTTCATCAGCCCAGAGATGTTGCCGTGCAGTTCTGGGCTAGACCACACCTGCCCCTCCGACCACAGCGACAATTCCCGCAGTTCCTGCACCTTGGGGTGGCTGTCGGGTTCTGCACCGTAGAGGGGCAATCCACGTGTGTCGAAGAATTTTACCTCCGCCCCAAAGCCTTCGATAATTCGGGCCGCTTCTTCGGCCAAGAGTCGGCTGTAGGAGCGCTCTCGCAGGGATCCGTAAAGGAACAACAAGCGGGGAGGATGGGTGGAGGGTGGAGCATTAACCATGGCTAAGTCGGAGAATTCTGGTCTATTTCTGGGCGACGGTGAACATGAAACACTGAGGACTGGTCGGTGGGCATGAGGAAAATTTCGCTGATGTTGATGTGGGGAGGGCGGGTGATAGCAAAGAGGATGCTGTCGGCAATGTCGTCCCCGGTTAGGGGCACCATGCCCTTGTAGACCTGCTTGGCCCGTTCGGTATCGCCATGGAAGCGCACATCGCTGAATTCCGTTTCCACAAATCCCGGTTCAATGTTGGTGACGCGAACGGGGGTGCCCAGTAGATCGAGCTTTAGCCCTTCTGAAAGCGCCTTCACCGCCGCCTTGGTGGCACAATACACGCTACCGCCCGGATAGGTCTGTCGTCCAGCAATGGATCCCACATTCACCACATGGCCCTGGCTCCGCGCCACCATCCCCGGCACCACGGCACGGCTCATATAGAGCAAGCCTTTCACGTTAGTGTCGATCATTTCTTCCCAATCTTTCAGGGGCGCTTCGTACTGTTTATCCAGCCCCCGACTCAGGCCCGCATTGTTGATCAATACATCAATGGCCTGCCATTCCGTCGGTAGACTGTCAATCGCCGCCTGTACCGCCTGGGAATCGCACACATCCAGCGTCAGAGGCCAGACCTCAATGCCGTGTTGGGTCTGCAATTCCGAGGCAAGGGCTTGAATCTTTTCGGTGCGGCGGGCAGCCAGGATCAGGCGCGCCCCGTCCTGGGCCAATAGTCGAGCACAGGCGGCCCCAATGCCGCTACTGGCTCCGGTGATGAGAATGGTTTTCTGGCGCATGGATACAGCCATGGGGCAATGGGATCTCCTTAACGGATACCTTGACGGAAACGGGTGTCTTGACGAACAGAATAGCCAACTGGGGTGCGCAAGCTTAGCCTTTCGTTAACTTCCTTGGCACAAGTTCACCGCTATGGACAAGTTATCCACAGCCCTCGGCAAAGCTGTGGATAAGTATGTGAAATATAGATATCTAGGATCCTTAGCCCCCCGTAACCTGCTGAATAGAAGGGCTTTCAGAAAAAGTTAAATCATCTTAACAAAAGATGCGCCTGTGGAAAACTGCGGTACTTATGTAGGGTTTTATGTCATTTACCCCGATCCTCAGGCAGATGATCAGCCTCTTAGGTTAAGAAAGCCTATAGAACAGTTCAGTAGTGTAGCTTACAAGTTGGCCTCTATTTCACAAGTTTCGGTTTTTCACAAACTTTGGGTGAGTAGCACTGATTCTGGCGATCCTGGTTGGCCGACAAAAGATGCTGAACCAGAAGCGGCAACCGTGCCCCCACAGAACCTAGGTCTAGATACTTTAGGGGTCAGGTCTCCTGACTCTGTGACAGATCTGAATGCTGCCAAGTTCTGTCTGTCAACCAGCGCTTGACCTGGAATTCTGACGATGAAATCTCCTGACCGCAATCCATTTCACCTCCCTCTGTTGCCGACTGTGCCTTTGTTTCTGACGTAGTCATGTCCATGATCGTGGAACTTATACCCAGGATTTCCTCGGTCGTCTAGCGTATTGCTGCGATGACCTCGGTATCTAAAGTTGCACCATCAAAGTTGCACAGCCGCTCCCCCGACGAGGGGGGGAATTTGCTAGTCTCATATCGTCACGTTTGCCATTCACGTTCGCCCCTTGAGGTCAGCTATGGGCCCTGTCCCTGCCAATTCCGATGCCGTAGATCGCCGTTTGTCAGCCATGGCCACCATGCCATCAGCGGAGAGGGCACCGTCCAGAACTCAAGCCTCTTCGCATCATGAGCCAGGCAACGTTACCGAAGGAGCGATGGATGGATGCAATTGGACGGATGAATCTGATTGGTCAGGGCATGGATCTACTGACGACCTTTCTGGGGTTGGGATGGGGTCCCCTGCCGCTGTTCCCGCCTACCCCTTTGCGTACCCGCCTCAACCGAGGCCAGCGATGAAACCCTGGCGCTGGCTGTGGCCCCTAGGTCAAATGGTGATCGGCGGCACTGTGGCCGTGGGCCTAGTGGTGGGAGTGGGGATTTTGCGGTCGGGGCAACAGTTTTTGCAGACCGTCCCAACCCTGTTTATCCCGGCAGTGACGGAGCCGGAGGTGGATGTGCGTACCGTCGTGGTGCAGCAACTCCGGGGGGCAAGTGAACTGACGACCGCAATTTTTGCAATGGAGGCCGTTGTTCCAGCTCAGAGTGATCGAACCCTGGCGGGCTATGTGATCGGTTCTACCAACCTGCTCTATCTGGCCTACGGCGAAGTGCGTGCCGGGGTGGATCTATCGCAAATTACCGTAGATGATGTGCAGCTTGAGGGGGTATCGGCCATTCATGTGACCCTGCCGCCGCCGCAGATGTTGGATAGCAAGCTGGACGTGAGCAAATCCACCGTCTACGACTACGACCGGGGCTGGCTAGGACTAGGGCCGGATAATGCACCCCAACTGCAAGCCATGGCCCAGCAGGAGGCACTCCAGAAAATCGAAGCCGCCGCCTGCACCACAGGGCTGCTGAATGAAGCCAACCGTCGCGCCGAGGTCACCGTGGGTCAGCTTTTGTCTACCGCCGGGTTCGAGGCCGTCACCATTACCACCCAGCCCCCCGTCGCCTGTGCAGACCCCGCAAATAGCGATACAGTGATACCGGGTCAGAACTGATCCCCGATATCCAAGGCTGCTAAGAGGACACCCATGCTAGCGCTGTACCAGTTTGAAGCCTCCACCTACGCGGAGAAAGTTCGTCTCATCCTCGATTACAAGCAACTGCCCTACCGCAAGGTAGACGTTACCCCCGGCGTGGGCCAGGTTGAAGTATTCCAAATGTCGGGCCAGCGCCAGGTGCCCGTGCTCAAGGATGGCGACCAGATTATTCCCGATTCCACCGCCATTGCCCTGCACCTAGAGCGCGCCTATCCCGACCGCAACCTTCTGCCCACCGATCCAAAACAACGGGGGCTGTGCTTGGCCCTAGAAAGCTGGGCCGATGAGGCGATTGTGCCCAATGCCCGCAAGGTGATGATCGGTGCCTTTAAGCAGCACCCCAACTTCCGCACCGCCCTATTGCCCACGGCCACCCCCGACCTACTGCGAAACCTAGTGGGGGCCCTGCCGGGGGATATTCTGAACCTGGTCGGCACCGGGGTGGGCTTTGGGCCAGACGACATCAAAGTCGCCGCCACCGCCCTTAAGCAAGACCTAGAGGCACTGTGCCTGATACTGGAAAACAGCTCCTACCTGCTGGGGAGCCAGCCCACCCTGGCGGATTTCGCCGTGGCCGCCGCCACCATGTACCTCAAATTCCCCGACCGTCAGTATGTCGATCTACCGGAGGGCATTTGCGGTAAGGGCGTACCCGGTTTGGCCGATGTGCCGGAATACCAAGCCTTCTTCGACTGGCGGGATCGGCTCTATGGCGAGTTCCGCACCCCCCGCACCGACGTACCGCCCCCGTCGGCCTCCAGCGGCAGCGGCCCCACCCCCATCAGCATCGACTAGCGCCCATGGCCGACCTCGTTAACACCCTCACCGCCCTGATTGGGGCCGAATCTGTTGTCCCCCAAGACCAAATCGCCGCTGGGCTAGGGGCAGCCCTGGCCCAGGTAACGGCGGATCGCACCCTGCCCCAGGCGGTGATCTACCCCACCAGCGAAGCCCAACTGGCGGAGGTGATGGCCTGTGCCCACCAAAACCAGTGGCGGGTGTTGCCCTGTGGCCGTGGCAGCAAGCTCACGTGGGGCGGTTTGGCTCAGGGGGTTGACCTGGTGATCAGCACCACCCGCCTCAACCAAATCATCGATCATGCCGTGGGAGATATGACCCTCACCGCCCAGGCGGGGGTAACCTGGGCGGAACTGGCCCCCCAACTCGCCGCTGTCAACCAATTCCTTGCCCTCGATCCAGCCTATCCAGACAGGGCCACCCTGGGCGGCATCGTCGCCACGGCGGATGCGGGTTCCCTACGACAGCGCTACGGCGGCGTGCGAGATATGTTGATCGGTCTTTCCCTAGTGCGCTACGACGGCCAAGTTGCTAAGGCCGGGGGGCGTGTGGTGAAGAACGTGGCCGGATACGACCTGATGAAGCTATTTACGGGTTCCTACGGCAGCCTGGGGATCATTTCACAACTCACCTTCCGGCTGTTTCCGGTGCAGGAAGCCTCGAAAACCCTAGTGATTTACGGGAAGATTGCCGCAATTCAGGCCCTCACCGCCGCCGTGCGCCGTTCCTCCCTCACCCCCGTCGCCCTTGACCTGATCTCCCCTGCCCTCGCTGCGGCCCTGGGTGGCCCAGCCTCCTTCGCCCTGGCGGCCCGGTTCCAGTCCATCGCCCCTGGGGTGGAGGAACAATTGACCGTCCTGCGCCAGCTTATTCCCGCCGGATTGGAGATCAAGGAATTGGCGGAAACCGAAGATCAAACGTTCTGGGATCAGGCGAATCGCTATCTCTTCCCGGCTGAGGGTACCCCATCCGCCACAGTGAAAACCAAGGTTGGTCTGCGGCCCACCGCCACCTGTGACCTGTTGGCACAACTCCAGCAGATCGCCCCCGACCACTTGACCCGCATCCACGCCAGTAGCGGTAGCGGTACGGTGTATCTAGCCGCCGCAACCGCGACCCCAGACCTGCTGAAAAAACTGCGCTCCACCTGCACCGACGCCCAGGGCTACTTGGTGCTGCTGGAGGCGTCTCCTGAGATCAAGCAAGCCTTTGAGGTCTGGGGCGATGTTGGCCCAGCCTTAGCCCTGATGAAGGCCATCAAAACCCAGTTTGATCCCCAACGACAACTCAGTCCAGGGCGCTTTGTGGGTGGGATTTGATCTGCCCACCCAACGGCTGCCGCCCGTCACTCCGGTTTTCGCGGGAATCCACCTGAGCAAAGGTTACAGCAGAGGATAAGAAAATCTTTCCCCTGCCGTTGGGTAAGTAAGAAATCGAGGGCGCGGGGATAGGTAAAACGATAATTGAGGGTCAGTCGATACGCTCGATCTGCCAGAGAATTTGGTTGCCTTCGCGGCGTACGCGGGAGACAGACCAGTTACGCCAGTGCCACAGTTCACCTCGGCTGGTGACGGCGCTGGCGTTGACATCCATCAAATCTGCCAATTCGGAACTGGTGATGAGATAGCCCTGCTTGGCAATTTCGTCGGCAATTTGCAGGGTCTCAAGGGCATTACGCAGCGTTTCTACCCTTTCTTGACGGGGCAATAGTTCAGAGTTTTCGCTAGTCAGGGAAGCACCGGAGTCCGCCATGGTAGAAATTGTTTCAACGCTTAAAAACCAAGCTAAATTCTACCCTCTTCCCTCGGCATTCGGGATGATCCCTCCGAACAAATTATCCTCTCTTTGTATTGAATTAAGCCAGAAATTCCCTCAGTAGCCGTAATCCCACCGAGCTCGATAGCCTCGCACATCAATGTGAGTGAACACCGAGGAGCTGGCTAAGCCACCCCGATTACCCCACCAAGGATTCAAGCGGGCATAGACATTGAAGCAACTGACGCCAGAAATCACAAAGTCCACCGCATCACCGGACAGGTGGCGAGAAAACCGGGCTCCCCCTACGGCGGCGTTGGTGGCTGGGTCACGATACCAGGAGTTGATGCGAATGGGCCGATCACCGTACATGCGACGAATTTCCTCCATGGCCCGCGCCACCTTAAGGATGCCCTGCACCACCCTGGCGTTGGCGGGCTTGCGATAGTGGCCCGTGGCCCGGTTAACGTGCAGCGCCTCGCCCCAGGTGAAGTTGCCCCGCTGGCCATACTGGTTGACGGGATAAATGGGGTCATTGGAATAGTAGGTACCTTTCAACCCTGGTAGCTGAAGGCGAATGCCCCGATCTGCAGGCATTGCCGCCGCCCTGCCAGGATCAACGGGTGTGACACCGCGATCATTGGGATTATTGCCAATACTGTTGCCTTCAATTTCGATATCTGGAATGTAGGCATACCAGGTTGTAAGGTTCTTTGGCCCCAAAAACGCCCCTTGGAGAGCCACCCGCACATGGTTATCGGCGGGCTGGGCGTAGGAATTTAGCAGGAACACGGTGCCCTTTTGCACCAGCACCTTATCTTCGGTGGCAAGCTGACTCGACTGAACGGGCTGGGTTTTGAAGACCGTGTCCCCCTTCACCCGCAGCAGTTCTCGTCGGCCTTCAATTTTCACATCGGGTTTATAGACAAACCACTGGCGTCGTGTTTCCTGCTCCGAGAGCGCTTCGGCCAGCTCGATTTCCCCATGGTCGCCAGCGGCGGGCTTGTTATTGATCAGGTGAAAGTGCTTGCCCTGCGGCACCATAACCAGGCTGGTCTTCGGTAGTTGGGAGGAATCTTTGGGTTCCCGCTTAAACAACGTGTTGCGCACCACCGCCAGGGTGATGTTGGTGATCATTTCCACATCAACCGCCGAAACCCACCAGGTTGTTTGGGGCTGGCTACCGAGGGTGGGTTCCCGCAGTTCAACCTGCCACTGATTATTGCCTAGGTCTACATAGTATTGAAGATCGAGGACACTACCCTGGGTCACCAGCACCTTATCAGCTTCGGCTAGTTGATCGGCGGGCTGGGGCTGTCGCCTAAAGTAAGTCGCTTTTTTCACCCGCAGCTTAGCCCCTGGGCTAGGACGATCTTCTCCCAAGGGCAAATCATCGGTCTCCGCATCGGTCTCTCCCCCAGTTTTCTCCTGAGGAGCCGTTACCCCGGTACTAGCACTGCCGATACGATCGGGTTCTGGGACATCGGCCTCCACGGACACCGTCATGGCCAGAGGAGCATCGGCCCTCAAAAACCACTGCCGCATCCCCTCAATATTGAGCACCTGCTCCTTGGGGTTATTGGCAGACGGTTTCTTCTGAATGCGGGAAATCCATTGATTGCCCTGCATGAGATAGATGGCTTCATCGGTTTCCTTAACCCAGGTACCCATGGTCAATCCTCTTGAAATACCGCGCTATGCCGGGATGCACCCGCTCCTTAGTTATGAATATTAGGATCGAATGCCAGATCTGGTGCAAGATTAGCCCCAATCCCTCACCTATCCCCTGGCGAATGGAAGATTTTCTTAAAAACCGTGTTTTTGAATACAGAAAATTACATCCTCAGCAGAATTACGGTAAGCTGGCTAAACGGCACCAGAACAGTATCGATGGATACGATTGCCCCAGATTCCTGTCAGTCCCCTGGCGGCACTTCGGTTCCCCATCTCCCACTCCCCTGTTGCCCTCCCTTCAACCATCACACCTAGAGGAGATTCATCGTGTCTGACTACGCCATTCACGCCGGAGATGTGGTTAAGCTCGCCCAGCCCTACCGCCCCGAAGACTGGGCGACCCAGCAGCCCACCGACTGGCCAGGGTTTGAGTATGGCCTGGTGGCTGAATTTGAGGACGACGAGCATGTGTCCTTATTTCTGTACGACCGGGATGGCCAATTGTTCGTCAGCCGTCAAAATCCCGCTCGCTCTCTGCTGGTGCCCACCATGGTGGATTTTTCCTTTGAACAACTCGAACGCTACGAAGCCCTGATCGACGTAGGAACCTTCTGGGACGGCCTGTAGACTTTTTAGAGAAAACCCCTGACAGAAAACCCCGGTTTCTAGGTCGCTACGCTGATCCCATGGTCAGCCTGCCGAGCAAGAAACCGGGGTTTTAGGTGTCGTCCAATCCCTAGGAAGCGTGGGGCTCGCGGTAGACGCCGTAGGCGGCAAAGATGCCAATCAAAAAGCCAAACAAGTGCCCCCACCAAGCCACCATGGGATGGGTCGGGAAAATGCCCCAAATAAAGTAGCTATAGTTCACCAGTACGAACACCGAAATCAACAGCGGCACCAGGCGACGCTCTAGCCAGCCGATAAACAGCAGGTAGCCAAACAGCGTATACACCACCCCGCTGAGGCCATGGACACTGTTGGGGCCAAGTAGCCAGGAGGTCACTCCACCCCCCAGCCAGCCCAGCAGCAGCACAATCCAATAGTCGCGCCGACTTTTGGCCAAAATTAGCCAGCTAAAGATGACAAACCCGATGCTGTTGCCGATCAGATGGGCAAAACCACTGTGGGAAATCGCCGACAGAAAAATGCCGGGGATACCCGCCAAGGTACGGGGATGGACGGGTAAGTTCCATTGCCCACCAAAGGCCACCTGGTCAATAATTTCCTGCGCCCAAGGCAGCGCCAACAGCTGAAACGGCAGCAGCGCATTGGCCTTCCACCGATCTAGCCATCCATCAGCGGTAGGGAGTGTAGAGCGTTCGCCTTGGGTGTGGTTTGCCGAGTCAGAAGACCGAGACATAGGGGTCGTTGCCCCCAGTTCGGCCTCAATGCGGCGAAGTTTGGCTTGCAATTCAGCGTCGTCTAAGGTCATGGCTGGCCCCGGAAAAGCCTTTGGTAAAGGCAGTGACAAACTATTGTCAGCCTAGCCTTTTCTCCCTCAGACTGGCTATGGGGAATCCCCGCCCATGACCTATTATTGCCCACTAGAGAACGCCATTGAGCTCTATTCTGGGCAATAGGTAAATCGGTTCAACCAGGTGGGTGACTATGGCCAGTGAATTTTCTGTGGGCGACCGGGTGCAGTTGGTGGCGCTGCCGCCCTACCTCAAAACCGCCGACCCCATGCCGATGCTGCGCCCCCCCGATTTGCTGCAAGTGGGCGATGAGGGGCTGGTGCTTGATCGGCGTCCGGGCGGCTACTGGGGCATCCGCTTTGACCGGGGATCCTTTTTAATCGACAGCCAATACCTGACCCCCGTAAAGATAGATGAGTAACGGCAGGTCCTATGAGCCGTCGCCACGGATTCCTAGAATCCGAATGGGGCATCC